>QMLQ01000225.1 GCA_003646815.1 Deltaproteobacteria bacterium
AAAAAACCCAAACATTGTTCTCACCACAAATGAAAACTTCCTATAAGCCGCATACGTTTTCGGCGATATGCGTCCGTTTACCAAGAGACATTTTATCCGCTTTCTCCGTACCGCAGATAGCAGCCCCGGCCAGATATCCGTCTCAACCAGGACGAAAACCGCCGGGTTGACACAGAGTAGTGCCCGACGAATTGACCACCAAAAATCCATCGGCATAGGAATTACCGCTTTTACCTTACCTTCCACATGCTTCCGGGCAACAGCAATACCCTGCTGTGTTGTTGCTGAAAAAACGATGTCATTTTCTGGAAATTGTTCATTGAGGACATCTATCAAGGGAACTGCCGACATAACCTCGCCGACAGATAAGGCATGAACCCAGATCGAATTACGAAAAGGGCCGACTTCCTTCAAATCAAGGCCCAGCTTTTGTCGCATTTTTCTGCCCCGCTTCAACGGGAAGAAAGGAAGCAGCACAAGCACAGCAAACGAGAAAACCGCCTGGTAAAATATCAGAAGAATAGTCATCACAGGCCGCCCACATCCTCCTCTCAGATCTCCGCTGTTTTTCCCACGGGAAGCTCTATAATAAATTTTGTCCCCTGGGGGACATTGTCTTCCACGCGAATAAAACCATTGTGCTCCGAAATAATGCTGCTCACAATGGCAAGACCCAGCCCGGTTCCCTGTTTTTTTGTGGAGAAATACGGTTCGAAAAGCCGCGATTTGTGCACCGCGGGAATACCCCGCCCATTGTCCGCAACCACTATTTTCACCATCTGGAGATCCTCTTCAAAAGAGAGTGAGATGACAATCTCTCCTGTTTCTTCAATCGCGGCGATAGCATTGTCCAGGAGGTTGATCAACACACGCTTCATCTGTTCCCTGTCCAAGTGGAGCAAGGGGATCCCACTTGCATCCCGATATTGAATACGAATTCCCTTGTGGGCTTCAGTGTATAGGCTCACGACCTCGCGAACAATCCCCCTGATATCTTCTGGCAGAGGCTTTGAAGTAGGCATCCTGGCAAAGGTGGAAAATTCATTTACGAGAGTCTTTATTTCTTCTACCTGTTTGATAATCATCTCCGTACATTCCCGGAAAATCTTACCGTCTTCTTCCTCAAGCTGGTTTCCATAGCGTTTGTTGAGTCGCTGAGCAGATAGCTGAATGGGAGTCAACGGATTTTTTACCTCGTGCGCGATCCGTCTGGCCACTTCCCGCCAAGCCGCCATCCTCTGGGCCCGCTGAATCTCGCTCAAGTCTTCAAAAACAGCAACCAGGCCCAGATAATTCCTCCGATCATCCCGCAGCACATTCAGGGAGACAAGTAGAGGGAGGCTTATTTCCCCGGTCCGCAGGCGGATCTCCTTTCTGAGAAAACCTTTGCGGAAAAGCTTCTTCTGTGTGACAAACTGTTCAATAATCTTGATATAATCGTTTGAAAGCACCTCCTGATAATGCTTCCCAATGATGTCCCTGGCGCGAATGTTGAGCATCTGTTCGGCCGATTTATTGATGGTGAGGATTCTTCCCTCCGGATCGGCCGAGACAACTCCGGCTCCAATATTCGCCAACACGATCTCCATGTAAAGTCTTCGCTGCTCCAGTTCAACATTACTCTTGACGAGTTCCCGGTGCGCCCGCTCCAGCCGTTCTTTTCCGGTTTTCAGATCCAGGGTCATCTTGTTGAAGGATTGGACCAGCAACCCCATTTCATCCTTTGAAACAATGTCAATGGAAAAATCGTAATCGCCTGATGCGATACGGTTCGTTCCTTCGGCAAGCTCTTTGATGGGCACGGTTATCTCCTGGGAGAGATAAAAACCAAACCATATCGATGAAAAAATGATCAGGAGTGTAACAATTGAAAGGGTAATCATGTGACTGATCTTGATGGGACGTTTGAGCATCTTGAGTTGCCGATACTCCTGCAACCCCCTGGAAATCGCCTTAAGCCGGTTCACGAATATCCCTGGGACAAACCTTGATGCGAAGACCAGGCCCACAACGGCCTTGCTTTCCGTCCTGGAAAAAATCGGTATAATCCCGCAAACCAAATCCCCATGGGTTGACGACTGGATGTAGGACGTTTCCGTACCTTTTTCAATCGTTTTTCGGAGGATGTCGACACCTGGACCCTTGAAGGTGCTGAGATCTATGTTCCTGTTATCCGAACTGCATCGAACTTCAAGCTTCCGGGAATAGACCTTCAAGGACGCAAGGTGATATTCTTTTCCTTTTTCATGAACAAATTTTTCCAGATCCCCCTGTTTTGAAACCAGCATATATCCTTCGTACGTTATGACACGGCTTATGTTGTTTCCAAAAGCGAAAATGTCGTCAGTCATCCGTCTGTAATAATCACGCCCCACTTCAAGTGAATTTTTCAGCGACTGTTCGATCTGGAGATGAAACCAGTATTCAATGGATGTTGATATGAACTGAACGGATACGAAAAACAATATGATGGTGGGAAGCAGTGACAGCGTAATAAAAGCCAGGACGAGTTTTGTCCTGAGTTTCGCACCCATGATGCGCTTTTTTCTCTCGAAAAACAGTTTTACCAGATTTCTCACTGAGAGAAAAAGGAGCAGCAAAAGTAATATAACGTTTATATTAATAAGAGCAAAAATAAGGATATTGCTGGAAAGAGGGAGCTCAAGCCCGAGGTCAAAGACCCGAGTGCCCGCATAGGTCAGCAGAGAAACAATCCCGGCAAGGAGGATGATCAGATATCTTTCTCTCCGCCTTCTTTCGTGGTCCCGTTTCTCTGCTTCCTGGTAATTTTTCATCATGCTACGCTGGGGTTTTTCTCTTCACTTGTTTTGTCTCTTCATTTCTTTCTCTCGCAGAGCCGAGCCTGAAGGCTCGATTTTCAGTAACCGAATTCAACCGTGTACCAATCAGTTTCAAAGTTCCACAACGACAGAAAGAACAGGACATAATGCAGGTGAAAAGGGAGCTCGATTCTGTCAAGCTGGGCCATCATACGAACCCTGTACCTATTTTCCTTTTGCAGTCTTGAGAGCTTGGTCACCTCAAGTCCAACAATTTCCGCCATCAATTCCTTTGCCTTTTCAAAATCCTTCACCGATATTTCTTTCCCTTTTTTTTCATCAAGGGTGACCACATAAGTTTTCTTAAGACTGTCATACCGGATGGTATGGCTGACCCTCAGGTCGGCAAGTTTCCTGTCAGGGGCGTAATCTTTCTCTTCATAGAGCTGGACAAAAAAATTGAAGGTGGTGGGAATCCCATTCTGAATTGCCTTTATCATCTGGGGGGTAAAGCAATTTCTCACGCTGAAATAAAGAAGCACATCATCTCTGGTGTTCGTCACTACGATATCTTCAAGTCGTGCCTCCTGTGCCAGGCAGCGCGTCACCGGGACCGGGAGCAGGGTAAGAAAAAGGATGACCGCGATCCATGCGAGTTTCCTGCTCTGGAGTTGCACTATCATTTTGTCTCTACAATCCTTCTGGAACTCTCCAGTGCCTCGCTACAAAGGCCCGTGGGAAATGGAGTTAGGCATCTTAAAAGTCTTCGCCTGTGAATCCGGACCGCTACTTCTCACCAAAAAAATAGGTGACGCTATGATAGTGAAGGCTCTACTGAATTGCAAGCGGTAACTCCCCGAAGAATCGGGAAATCAGCATCGGAAAAATGGAGTCTTACGGGAAAACCTGTGGTCTTCTGAAAATGCGTATAGATAAGAACGGCACACTTCACGGTATGAAGTGTGCCGTTTACCTGAGGGAAGCGGAATTTCAGGCAGGCATGGCGTCCAAACTACCGAACGCTGGTATTCTCACTTGATTTCTCGTGCAATCCTCGGGATTCTTGAAGGTAATGACCTCCCAGCATTTTTCTTCCCGCATGAGACTCTTGAACATCTCATGATTTAAAAAATGCCCTGATCTTTTCACCACAAAATGACCGATGACTGGATAGCCGATGATCGAGAGGTCTCCAATGAAATCCAAAATCTTATGCCTGACAAATTCATCTTTGAAACGGAGGCCATCTTCATTCAAGATCTTGAAATCGTCCAGGACAATGGCGTTGTCCAACGATCCGCCCCGCGCAAGCCCGCTATCTTTTAACATCTGGATATCTTTCAAAAAGCCGAATGTTCTCGCAGTGCTTATTTCCCGAACAAAATCCCTGCCGGAGAACTTGAGTTCATATTCCTGCTTCCTCAGCAAAGGATGGGGAAAATCAATAAAATAGCTTATCTTGAGTTCTTTTGAAGGTTTAATACAGACGGACCTGTTGCCGTCCTTCAGTTCGAAACGTTTCTTGATCACCAGGAACTTCTTTGGTGCCTTCTGCTGACTGATGCCCGCGCTCTTCAATAAATAGACAAAAGGCGCTGAACTTCCGTCCATGATCGGCACTTCGGGCCCATCAACCTCAATAAAGGCGTTATCAATACCCAATCCGTAAAACGCGGCCATCAAATGCTCTATCGTTCCAATTTTGCAGCCATTCATTCCAATATTAGTGGCAAGCATCGTATCCGCCACTTGATCAAACTGTGCGTTCACCGTGGGTCGATTCGGCATATCAGTCCGGCAGAACTGAATACCTGTATTCGGGGCGGCAGGACGTACTATAATCGTGCTTTTCTCACCGGAGTGGAGCCCGATGCCGGTGCATTCCACTGCTTTTTTCAATGTTCGCTGTTTATAATCCACTTTCTGCTCCTGCAATATTTTTTTGTGACACCTGAACTTCTAAGCAAGGAACATGCCAAACCATTCCAATACAACAAATATAGGGGTATCCTATTGTTTTTTCACGTCTTATTTGCAAACATCAGAATCTTTTCTCATATAAAAACACTACGCAGTATTGTGGCAAATTAAACACATATTTGCAGTTGTTTTCAAAAGAATTCTCCCTTTTCCCCTCTTTACAACAACAATTCTTGGCTTGAAAAATGAGGGCGGCTATACTAAGTTCATAGTAGATTGCTCGTTAGAAATGCGGGCTAACTTCAAGGAAGTATATGCCGTCTCCTCTTAATTCAAAAAAAGAATCTCGCTCTGTACGGTTGGGAGGCTTTTCGCGCTTCCTTGCGGGCATCATTGCCCTTATTTCTA
>QMLQ01000226.1 GCA_003646815.1 Deltaproteobacteria bacterium
AGGACCCCTTGGACTCCGGGTATCCAGGATGATTGATACCAGCTCCAATGAGCCGTATTACTATATGGTACTTATCATGTTGCTTGTCGTCTACATCATATGCCGCTGGGTGACACGGAGCAAGATGGGGCTGGCCTTCAAAGCTATCGGCCAGAACATGGAAGCGGCTCGCACTTCAGGGGTGAACCCCACCTACTATCGGATCGTGAATTTCACCATCTCCTGCACCATCGCGGGTTGGCTGGGCGGATTTTACGCGCACTACATGGGAATCCTGACTCCCGACCTGATGCACACTTCCAAGACGGTGGAGGTGCTGGCTGTTGCTTATATCGGGGGCAGGGGGTCCTTGTGGGGAGGTGCTTTTCTTGCGTTTCCTTTTCTCATGGCAATGGAACTGGTTCGTTCGGGCGCTTCCAACCTCCCTGGTCTTCACCTGGTGATCTATGGCATTATTCTAATACTGGTCATGATTTATCTGCCCGGGGGTGTTGCCTCTCTCTATTACCGGTTCCTCTACAAACCATGGGGTAAATTCTGGGAGTTTATGATCAGTTATCGTGAGAACAAATAAAGGAGGAGATCTGATTCATGAAAACACATGCACGTGCAGTGGTGATCGGTGGAGGTGCCATCGGGTGTGGCATTCTTTATCACCTGGCCAGGTTCGGCTGGTCCGATGTGGTCATGGTGGAAAAGAACGAGCTTACTTCCGGTTCCACCTGGATGGCGGCCGGGAATCTTTCTTACTATCATCCGAATTACTACGCCACCAAGGTTCAGATGTGGTCGGTGGAGCTCTACCAGAACCTGGAGGAGGAGACCGGTCAGGCCACCGGCTGGCATACCACCGGTGCTCTCAGGTTGGGGTCCAACCCGGAAAGAATGAACGAGTTGAAATACAACTGTACCAAGGATAAGTGCCTGGGGCTCAATGTAGAAATGCTCGGACCAAAAGAGATCAAAGAACTCCATCCCCTGATCAACACGGACGGGGTCCTGGGTGCCCTGTGGCATCCGGATGACGGGGATGTGGATCCCGCCAGCATGACCCAGGCGCTGGCTATCGGGGCCAGGAAATACGGGGCTGAGATCTATCGTTTTACCATGGTCACCGGTATTAGCCGGAACAGGAGCGGTGAATGGGTGGTCCACACAGATAAGGGAGACATCACGTGTGAACATGTGATAAATGCAGGTGGCCTGTGGGCCCCGGAAGTGGGAGCCATGGTGGGGCTTGAGATCCCGTCACTTTCCTGTGAACATCACCACATCCTTTTTGAAGCAATACCCGACGCTGAGGAGCGGAAAAAACTGGGGAAGCACTTTCCCCTTGTCCGCGATCCTGACCTGTCCATTTACTTCCGCCAGGAAATGGATTCTTTCATCCTGGGTATGTATGAATCCGCTGCCCATCCCTGGCATCCCGAGGGAGTACCCTGGGACTATGCCCAGTCCATGCTGCCGACAGATCTGGATCGCGTTACCCCCTACGTGGAGAAGTGCATTGAACGATTCCCCATCATGGAACACGCGGGACTGAAACACATCACCTGCGGGCCCATAACCTACACGCCCAACGGTGATCCCCTGGTTGGCCCTGCCTATCCGCTGAAGAATTTCTGGCTGTGCTGCGGGTATTCATTCGGGATCACCCAGGCCGGCGGCATCGGGCGGTACCTGGCCGAATGGATCATGGAGGGCCAGCCGGGCGTTGATCTCTGGCCCATGGATTCCCGGCGATACGGTTCCCACGTGAACAAGGAATACAATTTTGAAAAGGTGGCGGAGACATATCCCCGGCTGTATGATATCCCGTTCCCCTTCGAGTTCGACCAGCGGGATGCGGGACGGCCCATGAAGGTTCCCCCCATCTATGACCGGCAGAAGGCAGCAGGCGCCGTATTTGCAGAAACGTACGGGTGGGAGCGTCCCCAGTGGTTCTCTGATAAAATAAACGACCGGGATGTGCACTCCTGGCGCCGGTCAAATTGGCATGAACCCGTTGGCCGCGAGTGCAGGATGGTCATGGAAAAAGCGGGGCTTCTGGACCTGACAGGATTTTCCAAATGGTATGTATCCGGTCCCGGAGCCGAAGCTTACCTGGACCGGTTGAGCTGCAACAAGGCGCCGACAGAGGCGGGCAAAATCGCGGTCTTCCCGGCGCTAACGGAGATGGGGACCTTTCTCTGTGATATGACCTGTACGAAGATTGAAGAGAGCAAGTGGATGGTGGTTTCTGCCGCAGTGTCCAAGCGCCATGATCACCACCACCTTCTCCTGAACCTGCCCGATGACGGATCGGTCACCCTTGAGGATGTAACCACAAAGATCGGTTGCCTGATCATTGCTGGTCCCAGGTCGCGTGACATCTTGCAGAAACTGACCGAAGCGGATCTATCAAACGAGGGGTTTCCCTTTGCCACATCCCGGAATATCCGGGTAGACAAGGTCCCGGTCCAGGCAAACCGGCTTAATTTTGTGGGGGAACTGGGCTGGGAATTGTTTCACCCCATTGAGCGGCAGATCAACCTGTTCGAGAAGCTCATGGAGGCGGGCGAGGAGTACGGCCTCGGCATGTTCGGCATCAGGGCCATGGATTCCATGCGACTCGAGAAGGGCTACTGCACGTGGAAAGGGGAGTTGAATATCCACCACACCCCGTGGGAGGCAGGACTCGGCTGGCAGGTGAAAATGGATAAAGGTGATTTCATCGGCAGGGAAGGATTGCTTAAGCAGAAAGAAGAAGACGTTCCGGCCCGACTTGTGCTTATGAGCGTTGAGGCACGAGATGCCGATGCCTATGGCTACAACGGGATATACAGGGACGGCCAATACGTTGGCATGACTTCTTCTGGCGGCTATGGACACAGGGTGGGTGAAAGCCTGGCCATGGGCTATGTGAAGCCGGATCTGGCAAAGGTCGGGACCGAGCTGGAAGTGGAAATCCTCGATGAGCGATTTCCGGCCAAGGTGGTGCCAATGCCGTACTACGATCCAAAAAACGAGCGGATGAAATGCTGAGAGTTTTTCGGATAGGTAGAGGAGGATTCCATGAAAGAAGAGACGGCGCTTTATCACCGGGAGGGGCGGGTCGGTATCATTACCTTGAACCGTCCCCAGCGGTTGAATGCTATTAATGTCCACTTGTTGCGGGCCTTCATGGCCCACCTGGAAACGGCCCGGGAAGACAAGAATGCCTCCGTGATTATTCTGACCGGGGCAGGCCGTGCCTTTTGTGCGGGCGAGGATCTCAAGGAAACGGCCGAGGGGAAGGACACGGCCACCTGGCTGGAGGAAACGGATCGGCTCCAGGAGGTCCAGCGGCTGATCATGAAATTGGGGAAACCGCTTATTGCCGCGGTCAAGGGCTATGCCCTGGGAGGCGGGTGCGAATTCGCCATGAGTTGTGATATCAGGATCGCCGGCGAGAGTGCGACCTTCGGCTTCCCGGAAACGGGCGTTGGTCTCACGGTTACTACGGCCGGGACCAAGCTGCTGACCCAGCTCGTGGGGCTGGGAAAGGCCAAGGAGTTGATCTTCGCCGGTGAATTCATTAACGCGAAAGAGGCTGAGAAGATAGGGCTCGCCAACAGAATTGTCCCTGATGACACCCTGATGGAAGAGTCCATTGCAATGGCGGAAAAAATCGCAGAGCGGTCCCCGCTCGCTTTGAGGCTGTCACGTATCGCCATTGATCAGGGCCTTGATGCCGGGTTTGAGCAGACCCTGGAGATCGAGGCCAACCACCTGCTCATCTGTACCCAGGCACAGAACCAGACCGAATATGTGGCCCGGCGTCTTGCTCGTATGAAAAAAAAGTAGGAGTGGGGATGGAGCGGAAATACTGGAACCCGGAAATGGAGACCCTGGCCACGGGTGAACAGCGCCGCTTGGAGCGCGAAAGACTCCTGAAACAGCTGGAATATGTGGCCGCTACCAGCCAAATGTATAAAAAAAAGTGGTTTGAAGCCGGGAGCGACGTCCGGAAGGTAAAGGGGGCTGAAGACCTGGCAGCACTCCCATTTACCACCAAGGCTGAACTGCGGGAATCCCAAGAACGTCAGCCCCCCTTCGGGGACTTCCTGGCCTGTAAACCGGAGAGCATTTCACGGGTCCACCGCACCTCCGGTGCCACCGGGCGCTTCATCTATACAGCCCTCACAAAGGCCGATCTGGACCTCACCCATGATTGCGGTGCAAGGTCCTTCTGGTCGGCAGGTCTTCGACCGCATCACCGGGTCGTCCACTGCCTCAATTACCAACTGTGGATGGGTGGGGTGACAGATCATTTCAACCTCGAAACCACCGGGGCCACTGTTTTTCCCTTTGGCGTGGGAAACTCTCGCCAACTGGTTCGTGTTATCCAGGAGGCCGGCATAAACGCCATCTCTTCCACCCCTTCCTACCCGAAATATCTTGAACAGGTTGTTCGTGATGAACTGGGCATAGAGCCGCGGGACCTGGGGCTCACTCTCGGCCTTTTCGGCGGAGAACCGGGGCTTGACAACCCGGTATATCGGCAGAGGATAGAGGATGCCTGGGGCATGAAGGCACAGAATGCCAACTACGGTGTGTCTGACGTGCTGTGTAACTTCGCCGCGGTGTGCGAAGACAACTACCAGCTCCATTTTCTGGGAACAGGCGCTCTTTTGTTTCAGCTCATTGATCCGGAGAGCGGCGAAGATCTCCCCATGGAGGAGGGAGTCATGGGGGAGATGGTCCTGACCCATCTGGCGAAAGAAGCGCAGCCCCTGGTTCGGTACCGGACCTCCGACCTGCTGGAGATACTGGGGGTGGGGCCTTGTGCCTGCGGTCGCACCGGACCCCGGTTCAAGGTGATCGGCAGGGCGGATAACATGCTCCATGTAAAGGGGATCAATGTTTTCCCGAACGGCATTGCGCGGGTGCTGGAATCCATGGTCCCCGATGTGACCGGTGAGTTTCAGATCGTTCTCGATCATCCTTCACCCTACACTCATCTGGATATTACTGTTGAGTACGGGAAGAAAATAAAGCTGGAAGAGATGGAAGGGCTGAAAGGAAGGGTGACGTCACGACTTAAAGAGGAGCTGAATTTCAAGGCGTCCATAACCCTGGTCCCGCC
>QMLQ01000227.1 GCA_003646815.1 Deltaproteobacteria bacterium
ACGGCAAGGAACTGGCTGCACAGGTGCAGTCCATCATACCGGATATTAAAACGCTCTTTGTTTCAGGATACACGAACCATGTGATCACCGAGCGCGAGGTCATGCCCTCTGAATATCACTTCATCCCAAAACCCTTCTCCCTCCCTGTCTTCCTCAAGAAGGTGCGGGAAGTCCTGGATGAGAAGGAGTAGAGATCCTGGCCTGAGAACGAAGGCTTACAAAATCCCCGGTGATGCGATTTACCCAGCTCGCAGAACATTCTTTCTCTAGAGAGTTTTGCCTGGATTTTGTTGGGTGAAAAAAGAAGTCAAAGACACAATGTCTATTCGGATATTTTCCTGTCGTAAGGCAACCAAAAAAGAAAGCAAGTCATATGAGGGATGATTTATGAAAAAAGAGCATGATTTTTCGAAAGGCGAGAAGGGAAAATTTTACCATCCAAATGCCAAAATAAATTTGCCGATTTATCTCGACGAAGAAGTCATTGCCTTTATCGAGGATATAGCAAACAAGAAAGGCACCGATTTTTCATCCGTTGCTAACCAACTCCTCCGTAATAACATGCAATTGGCTGAAGCGATTAAATAATACCGACAAAGGGTTTTTCTACACATCGGGTGAAACTGTCAGCACCATTGAGACTGGATCGTGATGAGTGCACTATCCCCCTCCGCGACGCGGATGCAGTATTTGCCTCGGCTTCCGGCCGGGGCAAATGATCTTGCAAATCCTGTAGATTCTGTCTAATATCTCATCTTTATTCATACTTCGGGTTGAATACCCCGGCGCTTGCAACGTTTGAGTCATTCCCGCGAAGAGCCTGCCCCGGCAAAGTGAGGGGCGGGAACCTGGATTCCGGATAAGCCCTGCGGGCTTTCCGGAATGACGGCAGGGGGTTGCTTTTCTCTAGGGGGGACTTATCGTGGGGTGAGCATCCAATCATCAGAGCCGGAGAGGGGACGGAAAAAGAGGTCAATAAAACCTTCAAAGAGAGAAACGTAGTGCCAATGAAACTTGACCATAGTAAAACGGGACTTTTTCGACGCTTCCAGGCATTCTCCATGGACAGGATGACTCCCTCCATAGACCTGGAACAAAACACCCTCGCCTACTGGCGGGCACGCATATTATTCGCGATCATTTTCACCGGGCTCCTGGCGGGTACCCTTGTTTTCGTGCCTTTGATTTCCCTGGCAATAAGAAAAGGAATGTGGAATCTCCTGCTTTTTGACTGCTCTGTATGGCTTATTACCCTTGGCCTGCTGGTTTTGGGTCGTCCCCGTTATGAAATACGCGCGGCAACCGTTTTAGTAATGACTTATGCGGTGGGTGTGTTCGTCATTCTTTCTGTCGGCCCTTTGAGCGGCGGGCCTGCCTGGCTTTTTGCATTTGCCGTGCTTGCCGCTGTTTTTCTGGGAACAAGAGTTGCAGTCTCGGCTCTGGTTGTTAATGGAATCACCCTCACCATTCTAGGCTGGCTTTTCAGTTCAGGCTTATTCGGCCGCGATTCTCCATTTTTCACTTCCAGGGAAGCCATGTTGCTTGCAGGCGCGAATTTCATGCTCCTCAACACAATTGCGGCACTCTCCATCGCGGTATTGACCAAGGGCCTTATGGCGGCCCACCAAAAGGAAAAAGATTTGTCCAGAGGCCTTGAAACAGAAAGGTCAAACCTTGTTAAAGCAAAAAATGAGCTGGAATTAGAGATTGAGGAACGCAAGTTGATCCAGGAAGCGTTACGGAAAAGCCAGGAACGCTTTAAGAGACTTTCCAATCTCACTTTTGAAGGGATATTACTTCACCGGAAAGGCGTGGTTGTCGACGGAAACGAGTCGCTTTGGAGCATGTTCGGCTATACAAGAGAGGAACTGATTGGCCGGAATATCATTGATCTGTGTGTGCCGGAGGAATATCACGCACAAATATATGAAAATATTCTCAAGAGAAAAGCGAACCCTTACGAGGTGATGGCGAGGAAAAAAGAGGGAACGCTCTTCCCCATAGAGATTCAGTCAAGAGAAGTGGAAGATGAAGAGCTCCGCGTCACCGCGATAAGGGACGTCAGCCGGCGCAGGAAGGCAGAGGAGGCACTGCGCGAGAGTGAAGAAAAATACCGCACCATGATGGAATCTATGACGGACCCGGCCTATATTTGTTCGCCTGACTTTCGTATTGAGTATCTGAATCCGGCCATGATTAACAAGATCGGTAGAGATGCTACCGGCGAGATTTGCTACAAAGCCATATATGACCGGGATGAAAAGTGCTCCTGGTGCGTATTTGATCGAATTAGTCAGGAAGATCATGCCGCTTATGAATTTGTTGACCCGAAAGAGAAACGTCAGTATTCGGTTAACTGCTCGCCCATATTCCATAGTGATGGCACAATTTCAAAATTGACAATCTTTCATGATGTCACTCCATTAAAGACTATGGAAGAGAAACTCCGGCTGTCCCAGAAGATGGAGGCCATTGCCACGCTGGCAGGCGGGGTCGCGCATGAATTCAACAATGCCCTTGCAGTAATCACCTCAGGGATCAGCATGATGGAGGATGATTATTCCAACGACGAAAAAATGACGCAGTACATGGGCTATATAAAATCCTCTTCCCAGCGTATGGCGGGACTGACCAATAAGCTCCTTGCCTATGCGCAAGGAGGAATGTATCAGCCCAGGGAGATGATCCTTGCCACATTTATCAGGGAGACAATTTCTGTCCTGAAACACACGATTCCCCCTTCCATCAGCCTTGAAACTGATCTCGCAAAGGATTTTTGTTCCATAAGAGCTGATGCCACGCAGATGGAGATGGTCCTCTCCGCCATTCTTACGAACGCCGCAGAAGCCATTGAGGGAGAGGGGCGCATAAGGGTTGTGACGTCATTAGAACAGGTTGATGATTCCCTTGGAGTCAAATACCCCGGGCTGTACCCGGGCAGATATGCACTGCTTTTGGTTGAAGACAACGGTAAAGGCATGGACAAGGAGACAAGAGAAAGGATATTTGAACCCTTTTTTACCACAAAGTTCCAGGGCCGAGGTCTCGGCATGGCCTCTGTCTATGGCATTGTCAAACACCATGGCGGGTTTGTGTATGTGGATTCTGAAGTGAAAAAGGGCACCACGGTTCGTATCTATCTGCCCATTGTGAAAGAGGTGGTAGAACGGGAAGAGCCCATTGAAAAACCCGATACCGCATCGGCAACAGGCACCGGCACCATACTCGTGATTGAAGACGAAGAGATGCTGGTGAAGATGATGCGGAACATGCTGGAGAGGCTTGGGTATCGGGCTCTTGTGGCCCGGAGCGGGAAAGAGGCTGTTCAATTGTGCGAAACATTTGACGGCGCCATAGACGCAGCGCTTCTGGATATCAAACTGCCTGATATGGAAGGGGGCGAAGTGTATCCCTTGTTAATGAAGGTACGGCCGCGCCTGAAGGTGATTGTCTGCAGTGGTTATTCCATCGACGGCCCGGCTCGAAAGATCCTCACTGAGGGAGCCGAAATGTTCCTGCAAAAGCCTTTTTCCATGGCAGACTTATCAGAAAAACTGAAAGAACTCCTTCAGCCGGGCGATTGATAATCCTTGGTGCCTGGGGCGGGAATCGAACCCGCACGAGCACACGTCTCAAGGGATTTTAAGTCCCTTGCGTCTACCAGTTCCGCCACCCAGGCATATCCCGTATTCTTCACTTTCCCCGGGGCCGTGTCAAGGTCCAACTGTATCAGCGGAGATAGATGGGGTTGGAAAATATCCACGGCTTCCATCCAAAAACAGGCACGAACCGCTCAACCTCAACCCGATACACCCCTTTCTGTTCTATTTTGACCCGGGCCTTGCGATTCTTCCACTCCCCCGAGGATCTCCCGTTCCTCACCACCCGGATCCTGCCCTTTTCCGGGCACCGGACAACAATGGTTCCGGGCACAAAACCATGCTCTTCCCCCATCTGGAATGGTTCTCCGGAAACAGTTTCATAGGAAAAGGAAAACCCCCTGGCAGGGGCGAGTCCGTCATGGGCAATAAAGAGCCTTCCCTCCTGCATGACGGCAAAGAGCTGTTCCTTTGCCCTTTTGGCATCACTGGAAAGAGGGTTCTCCACCAGAAGATGGACATTGACTGAGTTGAGCAGCGTACGGTAGCTGAACGGCCTGAAACGGAGCGCTCCCCAATGAAACACGCCTGCATGGGCATCCGAACCGCCGATGGCCACCACCCTTCCCTCCCGGCACTTCATATCCCAGAAGCGGAGCGTCTGCCTGCTCGGCCCCCTGAGACTCAGCCGCTTGAAAAGGAGACAGTACAGACCATGGAGGGGGGTGCGAACCCGTTCTTTCCACCGGGACATGTAATTCCAGATAGAGATCCCGGTGTACCCCTTCACCTGCAGATCATTCCATGTATAAGCGATGGAATGCTCGTGAAACGGCATGCCCTTTTCAAAGGGATGAGCCAGGAATCCGAGGCCTCCAAGGGCATTCACCCGGTTGATCACCTCCTGTGGAGGGAGGTCTTTTCCCCTGATCATTTCCCGCAGATTAAAGGCGAGATAATGGTGGTATCGTCCTCCTATTTCAAGGCCCATGAGGACAAGCACGTTCCCGTAAAAGCCCTCCTCTTCCAGGTGCAGGGAATCCGTCATGTAGTTGTGATCGTTTAACCCGACAAAATCGAGCCCGTTTTCCGCTGCGGCCCGGGCTATCTCCTCAACACTCCCGCCCCCGTCTGAGTAACTGGAGTGGATGTGCACATTACCCACGTATTCATACCATTGGCGTTTATTCATAATCCTCCAGTGCGCGCCATCCCATTTTCATGGAGCCGAGAGTTACAAGGAAGCTGATTACCAGCACCAAAAAAGAGGAAAACACAACGAGAAGCCAGCAAAGCAGAGGAATCTCTTTCCCACCCGTTTGCTTTAATCTTCCCGTCCTGGATAATGGCGATCTGGTCACAAAGCTCCTCGGCCACTGCCAGGGAATGGGTCGACATGAACACGGTTCCACCCCTTGCCGCTTGATCCTTGAAAATTTTCTTGACCAGCAGTGAACCGCTCGGGTCCAGACCCACCATGGGTTCATCCACAATGAAGA
>QMLQ01000228.1 GCA_003646815.1 Deltaproteobacteria bacterium
CGCGCCGGTTCTCTTTTACCACTCCTGTTCCGGCCTGAAGGGGGCAGATAGCGATGCCTCTTTACGGCCCGCACCTTTAATCTGTCCGGAGGGGAAGATTGAAGAGACACGTCGACTTCTTTTGACGAAGGATTGTTCACCCCTGTCTCAGGTGCTTTTTCCTTCGCCGGCATAGTGCTGAAATCCTGCCCTGCAACTGCACTCCCGCGAAGTTGCTGGTCAGGAACACGGTGCATTTGAAAAGACCCCCAGAGGCAAAAAACCGCGAGACCCGCCCCTGCCGCAAGGACAATTCCAAGGGAAAGAAAGACCTGTCCCATGGAAATCGTTTTCCGTCGCTTACGCGAAACAGGTCTCCTGTCGGAGATTCCTTCATCCCCCTGTTTCAACTTCTGCAATGTTTCAAAAATAACACTCATAAATCTGGTCCATCTGGTCGGTCTGGTCAGTAAAACGGAGGGTCAAATAACCGTCACTTTGAGAACAATCACCAGTTCCCTTGTTTGCTCTTCCATGGAATCATTTTTAAAAAGGTACCCGAGGATGGGAATCCGTGAGAGCACGGGGAACCCCTTGTTTACCTTCTGATGATGCTTATCAATAAGCCCGCCGAGAAAAATCTCGTCCCCATCATTCACGCCGATGGTCGTACTGATCTCCTTGATACTCACCTTGGGCAGTGAAATGGAATCCGCTGAATTCTGGCTCACGGACACCGGCTCGATGCTCGTGGGATCCACATCACTCTTAATGGGATTAATAAGCAGGCTGATACGCCCATCTTCCTGGATGAAGGGCACGATTCCCAGGATAAGGCCGTCAAAAACCGTCGAAACCTCCACATCCGTTGACACAAGGTTATCTGTTGTTGTAGTGTTCGTGGTGGTCTCAACGCTCTTCTTGTAGGTCAAAGATGTTCCAACGCTGATAATGGCCGGTTTCCCATGCTTGCAGCGGATGCTCGGGTTTGAGACGATCTTTGCATCTCCAAAGGTTTTCAGGGCGTTTATGGTGCCGTCAATGCTCAACGCATTGTGCAGTCCACTCAAAACCAGTCCCTGGCCAAGGGACCACGCCGCCCTGTTCAACCGCGTACCGCTGTGAGAAAGAGACTGGCGCAGCATCTCCCAGTCGATGCCGTAGGAATACTGGTCGGAAAGGCCCACTTCGATAATTCTCGCCTCTATCAGCACCTGCCGGGCAAGCATTTCCTTCAGGTGGTTGATCAGGTGGGATACGGATCGGATAACGGTCGGGGTATCTTTTACATAAAGGCTCCCGGCCATTCTATTGAGCGAGTATTTTCCTCCCTTGGACACGAGCTTCTGGATCATCTGCTCCAGTATGTCGTAGGTATTGCCCTTGTTTCCCCCTTTTCCCGAAAGCTTGAAATTCCCGGAAAGGCCTCCGGAGGTGTCTGTGGAACCGGCCCCGAGCACATCGCCTCCAACATCAAAGGTCACATCCGTGGTTGTGTCGAGGAAATTCAGTTCAAAAAACCGTTCTTCAAACGGTTTGACGCGAATGACATTATGGTCAATCTCATAGTAAAGGTCGTAGCTCTTGAGGATTTCCCGCAGGACCGTTGCAGCCGGGACATTCTGAAAATTCAGGGTAACAAGACGTTTTTCCTCACTGACCGCAGGATCAATAATGAGATTCATGCCGACAGACTGGGCGAGAGAATACAGCACCAGCTTGAAGTCTTCATCCACCATGGAGAACGATACCATGTGGTCTTCAAGGGGGTCGTACACCGGCATAAGCGGTTCTACGTCCATGGGCTTCGGCTTCTCCTGTTCCAGATTCTCCACCAGGTTCTTGTGCAACGCCCCGGTTTGGGTGGATTCGCTGGTGACCTGCTTTGCAATGTTTTCGGGAGAGGGCCTTTTTTCTTCTTTTACCAGTGCTGAATCAAGGCTGCATCCCCCCAGAGCAAAGATCAAAAAAACCGCCACTGCTCGTAGGTAAACCATCACTCTTTATCTCCCGTTTTTCTTGCGTCCTGTTCCCGGAACGGATCTGCTTTTATCATATCTATCCAGACCTTCTGTTTCCTTTTCACGAGAAGCACGCGGTTTCGTTCAACCCGGCGAATCACACTCCCGTCCGGCAAAGAAGCACCCTGCTGATAAAAGGTGCCGTCAATGACACAAAATCCCCTTGCCATCCCTTTGAAGGCCATGGTCAAGAGGTGACTGTCACCCCGAATCAACCCCGGGCCCCCACCTCCCTTTCTCATTTTCCCCGCATGAACCGGTATGTACCCGAACGCCCGCAGGCTCACCGGTTGGCCGTTTTCAGGAACCGGCCGCAAAAGGTCCCCCATCCGGTCCTGCAGGGTCGCCATTTCATCCAGGGTTTTCTGATCGGGCACCTGCACCGGTGCTATTGGTCGCACCGGGAATATCCGCTTTACTCGAATGGGCTTCGCCAGAGTGAGATACCCATAGAGTCCCGCAAGCCCGAGGATCAGGAGGAAAAGAGAAACAGCGTATATGGGCAGGTATTTCTTCCTCATTCCGCCCTTCTTTCCAGCGTTACTATGAACTGAGATTCACTTATTGAAGTATTAAAACTCCTGTTTTTCAATCCGTAGCCCTTCTTCACCATGGTGCGGCAAAAGCGCTGGTACCCCTTGAAAGCCTTCTCAAAAGGGACGTTCACCTTCCCGAGAATCTCGAGATTCAGTTTCCCCTTGTCGTAATCCACTTTCATCACCTGCACCACCTCCCCCGCAAGAAGGCTCTCTGCGATATCATTTACAATGCTCTTAAATCCCGGCATATCCCGGTACTGGGAGAGGTTCTTTACAAACTGGAAGGTCTCTTCGTAAGGGACCGCTTCCGGGTATTGTTCCCCGATAAGTGCAGCGATAGTATTCTTTTTTGTCCGTATATCCTGTTCGATGGAACGGTTTTTCATTCCATACCGGAAATGTCCCCCAAAAAGACACAGCGCAATGATGACTACGGCAATCTCCATCACCGGAAGGAACCGCTTGCAATAATAGGCAATTTTCTCAGGCGGCCTGGAAATGGCCATCCATGCGGGAGCCGATGCCAGTGCCTTTAAAAAGGAGACTTTATGCTCCTTTCCCTCAGCGGACAGTGATTCTTCATCAAGGAACCGTACCTTGGATTCCATCTCAGGCGGCAGAGCTGTTTCGACCCGGGAATCGATCCACGTAAGCATAATAATCGCTTCTATCGAGATCCGGTGTTCCTCTTCAGCAGCGGTAATCTCTGATGAAACCATTTGCCACAGGGAAGCAATTTGTTCAGGGCTCTCATCAAATGCCACACGACGGTTTGCATAGTAAATCCGTTTCCTGTCTCCCAGCAGGATATCGGCGGCCCGACCATGCTGAAATACAACAGCGCTGGGACCGGCTGGCCTTGCTCTTTTCAGTACGCCAAGCAGCACGGCATAGAGTGGAAACAGGAGGATACAATCTTCGTGATTCTTGGCCTCGTCCAGGGTTCGGTAAAACACGCGGGTGGGAAGGGCAGTGTAGAAAATATCGGTGGCATTTACGCCCCGTTTCTTTTTCCAATGACTTACCAGGGTGACCGGCTCGTCAAATTCTCCGGCTTCCTGCAGCTGCTTGCGCACCATCACTTCTGCATACTTGTAGGGAGCCTCCACTGTGACGGTTCTTGAAATGGCACCCTGGAAATCTGAAACAACACGCTGTACTCCCTGCAGGTCGGTCAGAGCTACAACCTGCTCAAGAGTTGAACCCGAACACCGGTAAAAGGCGCCATCAAGTTCTGCGGCACATTGGATTTTTCCCATGGTTACATTTCCTCATTCCGCATCACGTTTCCTACCTCGCCCGGACCAGAAAACTCCCCTTGAGGTCCATCAAAACATCCCCCTTTTTCGGTCCTGAAGCGTCGTCCGGCTTCGCCGTTTTGGCTGATCCTGCCCCCTCTTTCATCTGGGAAAGATCTTTGGTCATGTGAAGATATCGGGGAATAAAATAGTAGGAGCCACCACTCCCTGTCTGGGAGAGGATCTCCCGTGCTTCGGGGAAGGTAACCGGTTCCTTTATCTCCACCTCGTACGTATCCCAACGATTTCTCTCGAGCCCGAGGGACTTGGCCCTTTCCACAAATGACCTTGTCCTCGCGAGGATGCGGTTCTTTGCCTGCAGTTCCGCCTGCTGTCTCGACAATATGCGCCATTCCCTTTCGGCCTGGTTCAATGTGGCATGCAGCCGCTGATAGCGGCTGTACGTTCCCATGAACAGGAAAGCGGCCACCACGACAATGACGGCCAGCGAGATTGAAATAATATACCTTTTCAATATCGTTCTATCCTTCGCCTTTTTTTTCAATGCCCTTTAATAGGCTGCTTGGCAATTCGCGCCTGGACTCCATCTCTTTCTCTAAAACTGGAGCTTCAAAATTGCGGCCGCTGTCGCGGTCGGCGCTGTCGTTGCACGAGGCCAGGCTGCAACGGACGGAACTGCGGCGGTGCCGTCCGCAGTATAAAGAAAATCTCCCGCGGTGCCATCCATCTCGCCGTCTATAATCCTATCTAATGCCATGCCAAGATCATTCGGGATTCCGTCTATCCGGATAAAATTCCCCAAATTCGTGGCATAGTCGAAGACAATAGTAAGAGTTCTTTGGACGCCAAGAGAATCCATGTAAGTCCTGACAAGACTTGAGCCGGTCGCCCCTGCTGGAGGAGGTTCCAGGCCTACCCTGGTGAGCTGATTTTCTATATTCACCACTGTGGCAGATTGATCACATCGGCCGTCCCGGGTTCCGTTGTTGTTGCTTGCGTCATCAGCAAGAATCCACCCGGTCCTATCGTAGTAATTATTGAAAGCAACCTCCCATTCCCTGACCCAGGTAGTATAAAGTCTTTTCTGTTCCGCGCTCCTGACCAGGTCCTTCCCCTTGACCACCGCCCCGATGATGATGCCGATGATAATCAGCACGATAGCCATCTCGATGAGTGTAAAACCGCTGTTTCCCTGCAGCGCACCTCTGCCGCGGCTTTTCAAGCCTTCCATCATTCTTCCCTCCTTGTGAATAGTTTTTCCAATCCTGGATTGTCAGAACA
>QMLQ01000229.1 GCA_003646815.1 Deltaproteobacteria bacterium
CCGTTCATTATTACCCCAGAGGGGGAACAGCGGCTCGGGACCCTTGATGACTACAATAATTTCTGTAAACTCGTCCAGACGTCAAAGCACCTGGACATGAACGGGTTTCTCATGGTGGAACCGTCTGGCCTCCCCCCGGAAACCGCGCATCTGGACATGATGTTTTCGAGCATCACCCTTTGTGACCGGCCCTTTATGGGGAGCCCGTTATCCCGTCAGGCCTCAAGGGATGCCATTGAGATGGCAGCCATCGCCTTTGGAGGGAAAGAGAAGATCGCAGCAGATCCGGTGATGCTGCCCATCATCAGCGTTATCGCTCCTCTCCAGTACTCGGAGGAAATGGCCGGTTCATTAATAGATTTCGCCCGGGCGGGCCAGCCGATCCTTGATGCGAGCCTGGTCATGGCAGGGTCGTCAGGACCGGTGACCCTGGCCGGTGTGGTGGCCTTGCAGAATGCCGAGGTGCTCGCGGGGTTGACGCTCGCCCAGTTGGTGCGGCCCGGTATTCCTTTCATTTATGGCGCCACCTCCTGTCCCATTGACATGAAGACCGGCGCCCTTGCCATCGGTGCAGTAGAAAACGCGATGCTGGTTTCCGCCACGGCCCAGATGGCCAGGTTTTATAACCTCCCATCCCGGAGCGGCGGGGCCCTGACCGACGCCCACTTCCCCGACATCCAGGCGGGAATGGAATCTGCCATGTCTCTCTTCACTGCGATCAGGTGCGGGATTAATTTTGTGCTCCACGCCTGCGGCATCCTGGGGTCATTTGTGGAAATGAGCTTCGAAAAATTCCTGGCTGATGAGGAACTCTGCGGCATGGTCAAAAAGATGCACCAACCCCTTGACATGAGTAGTGAGGCAATTGATCTGCCCATGATCAAGGAGGTGGGAATCGGGGGCCAGTACCTGACCCAGCCCAAGACGTTCCGCCTGTGCCGCACCGAATTTTTTGTTCCCGATCTTGTTAAGCGGCAGAGTTATGATGCATGGAAGGGTAGTGGGAGAAAACGGCTTGACCAGGAGGCTACTGAACTCTTGGCTCAGCGGTTGGAGAGCTATGAGAAACCGGACATGGATCCAGCGATCGAGCGGGACCTGGCAAAATTCGTGGCAAAACACAAAAGTTGATGGGGAGGTTTTGAGATTGGAATTAAGAGCCGTTCACGAGAGATGTTCGGGGTGCAGGGCCTGTGAGCTGGCCTGCGCCCTTGCCAACTTCCGGGAAATGAACCCGGCTAAATCGGCCCTGGGCATTGAGGGCAGGTTCCCCGCACCCGGGGACTACCGGGTTCATTTGTGCGACCAGTGCGGCGCCTGTGCCGAGGCCTGCCCGGAGGACGCCATTGCCCTGCAGAATGAGGCATATCTGATTGATCCTGATCTTTGCACCGGTTGCCTGACCTGTGTGGACGCATGCCCGCACGGTGTCATGTATGTGCATGCGAGCACGGAAACACCGATCAAGTGTACGCTTTGCGGTGCCTGCGCGGAAATCTGTCCCCGGGGAGCCATCGTGATGGAAGGAGGTGCGTGACATGCTCTATGGATACGCAGGAACGATCCTGGAGGTCAACCTGACGAGCGGTCGGGCGACAAAAACACCACTGCCGGAAAACCTGGCCAGGGAGTACATTGGGGGCAGAGGCTTTGTGGCGAGACTGCTCTGGGAGAGACTCAGCCGGGGTACGAATCCATTTGACCCGGAAAACCTGATTATTATTGCCACCGGGCCTCTCAGCGGCCACCTGGTCCCTGCCAGCGGCAAGACCCATTTCGGGACCAAGTCTCCTGCCACCGGGGGATACGCCGATTCCAACATGGGAGGGCATTTCGGCCCTGCCCTGAAATACGCCGGCTACGACGTGCTTCTCCTGACTGGCCGGGCACCAAGACCCACGTATCTGTTTATTGAAGACGAAACCGTGGAGTTGCGATCGGCGGAACCCTGGTGGGGACAGGGGGCGATCACCAGCGAAGAGGGGCTCAAGAATGAACTGGGAGATGAATTCAGGGCAATCACCATCGGCCCGGCAGGGGAAAACCTTGTCCGCTTCGCCTGCATTTCTCACGACTTCGGCCGTCAGGCCGGGAGGGCCGGGGTTGGCGCGGTCATGGGCTCGAAAAATCTCAAGGCAATAGCCGTGAAGGGAACAGGCGGGCTGCCGGTCTTTGATGTGGAAGGTCTTTTTAAGAAGAGTCGAGAGGCCTACGAGAAAGTAAAGGCAAAACCTGGGTTTACCGGCTGGACTCCGGAGGGGACCGCCGGAATTACCGACTGGGTGAACGAGGTGGGAGCCTTTCCCACCCGGAATTTTCAGACCTCCTTTTTTCCCGGCTACAAGAACATCAACGGCAGGGCCGTTGTCGAACACCTCAAAATCACCGACAAAGGGTGTTTCTGTTGCCCGACCCCGTGTGGAAAGTACGGGAAGGCAAAAACCGGTCTTGGCGAAGTCTACGTGGAGGGCCCGGAATATGAGAGCATCGCGATTCTTGGCGGCGACTGTACCTTGGGTTCTATCGAAGAAGTGGCCTATGCAAATTATGTCTGCGACGAGTTGGGCCTTGATACCATTTCGGCCGGCGGGGTCGCTGCGTGGGCCATGGAGTGTTTTGAAAAGGGGATTATTTCCGAGGAACAGGTGGGCAGAGAGATCCGATTCGGGGACTTGGATTCGGTGGTGTACCTCCTTGAAAAGATGGCCGCCCGGGAGGGAATTGGGGATCTCCTGGCCGAAGGGGTCATGCGGGCATCAGCAAAGCTGGGCCATGGTTCCGAGGAATTTGCCATGCATGTGAAAGGGCTGGAATGGACGGGATACGAGTCACGCAACGCTCCCGGCATGATGCTGGCCTACATGACTGCGGACATAGGGGCTCATCACAACCGTGCTTGGGCCCTCGGTCACGATGTGGCGGGATCCGCGGCAAGCGTTCACGATCTCATTTCCGCCGGGGGGAGCAAGGGCAAACTGGCCAAGGCCACGGTGGCGGGAAAGGCAGGAAGGGTGATCGAACTCCAGCACATCAGGCCTCTTTTTGACTGTCTCGGCGTCTGCCGCCTCCAATACATGGAACTGGGTTTTGAGGTGGAGAACTACGAGGAGCTCTTTTTCAGGGTGACGGGCCGAAAAATGAGCTGGAATGAACTCCTGGAGGTTTCAGAGCGTGTGTGGCATCTGACCCGCGCGTTTTCAATAAGGGAAGTAGAAGGGTTCGGCCGGGAATCCGATTATCCTCCACCACGCTTTTTTCAGGAACCCATACCTGATGGGCCCAATGAAGGGCATTATCTTTCGAGAGAAGAACTGGATATTTTGCTGGACGAGTACTATGCGGGCCGGGGATGGGACAAAGACGGGATCCCCACGGAAGAGACGCTGCGCCGGGTCGGTCTTGGTGATGTGGCGGAGCAATTGGCGCCGGGGAGATGAGAATTTCCCTGCATCTTTCAGGGGGACTCAGGGCCGTCCTGGCACATTTGCCGGAAACGATGACCCTGCATGTGGACGGGCCGGCATCCCTGCGGGACATCCTTGTTCGCGCCGGGATCAATCCCCTGCTGGTTATGGTGGTCATCGTGGACGGGGAACGTGTGGATAAGGATGTGGTTGTTGATCAGGATGCAGAGATCGTGCTCGTAGGGCCCATGGCCGGCGGGTAGAAAGTTCTCGTACACTTATAAAGCGATTTGAGTTCAAATTTGAAGAGGTATTTCTTGTTCATCCTGACAGGGGAGGAAAAAGATGCTTTTGGGTCTACACACATACAGTTTTCATTTGCACGGCATGGGCCAGAACTGGGGCGGTTACAAGCTGGAATGGGAACCGGCGTGGGACATATTTCAGTTGATGGACGAGGCCGTCAAACTGGGCCTCGACGGTCTGCACCTGACCGCTGCCGATCTGGGCAGTACCGGAGATCAACACCTTGGTGAGGTGAAAAAGGCGGCCGGGGAACGGGGCATTTTCCTGGAATACAATTTCTCTCTGGATGCCTCGGGGTATGATGACCGGCTGACAAACACGATCGAACAGGGCATAGACATTGCCCATAAAATGGGTTCCGACATTGGAAAAATAAGCATGGATATCCATCGGCCCCACCCGGTCTGCGGGAGTGCTTTCCATCCGGATGTAGTCGTGCAACTGGAGGAGGTTGCAGAAAAAGTCCAGGCAGCCGCTCCCGTGGCAGAGAAGGCGGGGGTCAGGCTCTGCCTGGAGAACCACACCGAGGCATTCGCGGACGAGGTGATTTGGATCATCAACCGGGTGAATCACCCCTTTGTGGGTGCCTGCGTTGACACCAACAACTCACTCATGGTGGGCGAAGATCCGCTCACTGCTATCCAGAAGCTCGCACCCTATGCATTCACCAACCATTTTTCAGATCACCGGATCGAGTTTGAGCCCTATGGATGCAGGATCACCGGGGTGGCGTGCGGGGAAGGTGATGTCCCCATGCAACGGGCCTTTCAGATTATCCGATCCCAGCCGCAGATGAAACGGCTCAACCTGGAAGTGGAGTTTGATCCCCGGACCACTGACGCCGAAGAAGCACGCCGCAGGGAATATGAGGCGGTTGTAAAAAGTATCCGCTTTGCGCGGGAAGTGCTGGGGGTTTCAGAGGAGAAAATGGGGGTGTAAACAGGGAGGGAAGAGGTTATGAAGATCACTAAGGTACGTGCGACACCGGTTACCATTCCATTGGACGCCCCGTTTTTCTGGTCCGTTGGGCTTTATCCGGGAACATCGAAGACAATTATTGAGGTTGAAACCGATGAGGGCATTGTCGGGCTCGGAGAATCGCCTTCGTGGGACTGTGCTGAAGTTATCAATAAGTCTCTTGGCCCCCGACTTATTGGAAGGGATCCTATCGATATTGCTGGCTGCGAGATGCAATGTGTACCCGAATGGCGGGTTGTGCAGAATACCGATGACGCCTCCATTGTCAAGGCGTTCGGCGGTATTGAGATTGCGCTATGGGATATCAGGGGCAAGGCCTGGAACAAGCCGCTGTATGAATTGCTCGGCGGCGCAGTGAGAAAAGAGATTCC
>QMLQ01000230.1 GCA_003646815.1 Deltaproteobacteria bacterium
ATAAAGCCCTCGTGCAATTAAATGGCACCGCATTGATTGAATGGGTAATCAGTGTTCTGAAAGGGCTTTTTGAAAACGTCATCCTTATCACCAATACGCCTCAAGAATATGCCTCTCTCGGCCTGCCCATGGAGCAGGACATCGTCAAAGGATTGGGGCCTCTGGGAGGCATCTACACCGCTCTTCAGGCTATCCCTACAGAATACGGCTTTTTTGTGGCATGTGACATGCCATTCTTAAGCCCTGCGCTTATAACCTATCTCATTGATTGCCGGGAAGAATATGATGTGGTGGTGCCGAAGATCGATTGGAAAATCGAGGCACTGCATGCGCTTTACCGGAAGACCTGCCTGCCGGAGGTGGAGCGGTTGATCCGGAACAGGCAATACCAGACCATCCGTTTTTTCGATCGGGTTTCAGTCCGGTATGTGGATGAATATGAGGTTAGGAAATTGGATCCTTCATTACGTTCTTTCTTAAACATAAATCGCCCTGAGGATCTAGCCCGCATTTCTCACGGGTAATCTACTTTGGTGGCGGAGAGTCCCCTGTTTCCTGCGCTGCGCTTGAAAAAGGACTTCGACGTACTGCAAGGAGGCCTTCACCCGTTTTTCCTTGCGTGCCTTGTATCCACGGGCATCTCCACCACCTCGCTACGAAGACCCGTGAGAAATGCGGGTGAAAGGAGATTGAGCAATGATTGAACTGGTGCTCGCTGTTGGACTGGCGATTCTTCTTTCTGCTGGTTGTTCCCTGTTTGAGGCGGTCCTCTACTCTGTGCCCCGGAGGCAGGTGGCGGCCATGGCCCAGGCGGAAAAGAGGAGCGCCAAGATTTTCCAGAGAATGCGAACGGACGTGGAAAAACCCATTGCCGCCATCCTCACCCTCAATACCATTGCAAATACGGCAGGGGCAGCTTTTGCGGGAGCGGCCGCGGCGGTGGTTTTTGGGCATGAGCGGCTGGGCGCCTTTTCAGCATTTTTCACCCTGGCCATCCTCGTTTTTTCCGAGATCGTTCCTAAGACCGCCGGAGTCATTTACGGGAGATCCCTCATCCCGCTGGTGGCTTATCCCCTCCAGGGCCTCGTTTGGGTTATGCGACCGGCAATCTGGCTCAGCAGTCTGCTTACTGCGTTTATTTCACGGGGAAGAAAGGGGGACACTGTGACCCCGGAAGAGATTAGGATTATGGCCCAGATGAGCCTCCGGGCCGGCAAAATTCGGCCCTACCAGGAACGGGCCATTGAAAACATCCTCACCCTTCAGAGCAAGACGGTGAAGGAAGTGATGACTCCCAGGACGGTTATTTTCTCTCTCAGCGAACACCTTACTTTGAAAGAGGCCTGCGATGCCGCCACAAAATGGGAGCACAGCAGATTCCCTGTGTACGACCGTGATCAGGAAGATGTTGTGGGGTGGGTGCTGACAAAAGAGCTCTTTCATGCCCTGGCTCAGGGAAAAGAGGAAGAAAAGCTTGCTGAGCTCATGCGGCCGGTTCACTTCGTCGTTGAAACGGCGCCTTTAAGCAAAGTCCTGACGGAGTTCCTTGATCTCAAACAACACCTGTTTGTTGTTCTTGATGAATACGGCGGGCTTGCCGGTCTCATCACCCTGGAAGATGTACTTGAAGAGATCCTGGGTAGGGAAATTGTTGATGAATCCGATGAAGTGACGGACAAGAGAGAACTTGCAAGAAAACGCAGGAGCGCTCTTATCTCCAGAGGCCCAGGGGAATGAAAGTCAGACCCGAATATATGCTCCTCGATCCGAAAAATCGCGAACAGGCGGGGAATGAACAGGAATTTATTCGTCAGAGACAGGCATGGTAAACCATTCTTTTCAACACGACTGGGAACCGACTTTATGCGTCCCTGATCCGCAAAAGAGCTGTTTTGCCTGTTGCCCTCCCATTCGCCCAGCGGGTTATGAGCATATCCAATACCGAACCATAGTCCAGCGCATGCTGAGAGAGAACACCCGAGAGTTTGATCGTCAGAACAGGGATCCACGCCCCATTACGGGGTTCAGTTGTTGGGCCCTTGGGTACCTTGACGACCATTGCCGTCTTGTGGGATGCCTCCTTCATCCCGCCCGCCATCAGGGTGAGGATTTCCGCTTCCTCACGGGCTATGGGGAAAAATGCCGGAGGGAAGACTGTCCGGAATCGAGCATCTTCCTTGAACTCCCTGTCGAGGCCCGGCGTTTCTGGCTCCATCTGGCTGACGGACTCGGGTCCTTTGAATATTCCAGCAGGCGGTTCAATCCCCTATTTCACCTGCTGGGGTGGGGATCGGCCCTTTTAGGTACTATCGTGGTGAAAGAAAATAAAGAACATCTTTCCCCCGAGCACCTTTCAAAGACTTATCCGGTGCTCCAGAGCGGTGTGGCCCCACGGGCAAACGCTTATCTCCTCAAGGGAATCACCCGGCAAAGGGGTATTGAGTCTCTCCGGGGGACCTTGTTTGAGCGGCGATTCGAGGATTTCTCCGCCCATCTCATGCAACATCTCAGTGAACTTCCTTGGCAGGGGGATGCTCCTTTTACGCACCTCCTTTCTCTCGACCCCCTTTTCCTGGACCTTCTCCGTTTGGGAGCGGGAATCAAAAGGATCCATGACGATTTGGCCATCTCCCTGAAGAAAGAAGTTGACGAGCAGCTTTCTTCCTTCATCGGCAAGTTGGAGGCATAGGGCGTAAGATTATGGAGTAATAGAACAAGACACCGTTGCGCCAGAAACGGGGCACGGGGATTTTTTTGTAGACACGATATCTTTTCTTTGCCCGGTCTTCGTGTACCACCGCCTCGCTACGAAGGCCCGTGAGAAAAGCGGATTGACGCATTGAAACACCATGCTGAAACGACAAAAAGAGAGAACGCGGGATTATTGTGATTCCGGGGTAAAGTGGTTGAAGCCGGAAGGGATGATCTCTTTTTCGGTCCCATCGGCTGAAACAAGGCGGGCCTCCTTTCCCCTGACTATTTCCCCTATTTTGCATACCGGGTGTCCCTGTTCTTTCATCTGGTTTTCAAGAGAATCCATGTTGTTGCGGGGAACGGTGAAGAGGAGTTCATAGTCTTCCCCACCGGAAAGCGCAAGTTCATGGGGATCAATATTATTTGCTCCGCACAGGGTCTTGAGGGCTTCTGAGAGGGGAAGATGTTCTCGAAAGATACGGGCCCCGACCCCGCTTTCCTCACAGATGTGACCCAGATCCGATGACAGCCCGTCACTCAAATCAATCATGGCGGTAGCGAGCCCTGATTCAGCGATAAGGCGGCCCGTCTCCACCCGTGGGACCGGCAGGTTGTGGGCCGCTATCAGTCTCTCCCGTATCTCATTGGGACCGGTCAGCTCTCCTTTGAGGAGCCCCAGGCCAGCTCCCGAATCGCCCAGGGTTCCTGTTACATAGATCCGGTCCCCCGGAGAGGCGCCCCTTCGATAGAGGACCCCTTCTTCATCGGCCTCCCCCACGACGGTCAAAGTGATAAAGAGACCTGCATGGGACGCTGAAGTATCACCTCCGAGAAGATTGACCCCGTGCTTTCTGCACATATCTTTCATGCCGGCATCCAACTCCTTGAGGTCCTCCACAAGCATGCCCCGAGGGATGGCAATGGCGGCGAACAGGTGCCTGGGGATACCCCCCATGGCAGCAATATCGCTCAGGTTCACTGCAACTGCTTTCGCACCGAGTTCCCGGAACCGAATCTTTCCCGGGAGAAAATGGACCCCTTCAAGAAGGAGGTCAGTGGTAATCAGAAGGACCTTTTCCTCGTATGGGCCGATGACCGCGCAATCGTCGCCTATGCTGCGAATCAGCTTCTCAGGGTCATTTACGCTCCCTTTCATGATGGATCGGATAAACCCGAATTCCCCTACCTGGTCAATGGTTTTTTCCCCTTGATCCATAGCATCTCCTGGAAAATGTGCCTTTCCCCTTCAGCCTATCCACCTGCATGTTTTTATGATAAGATTTTGAGAATGGAAAAGCAAATCCTGAAATTACTGGAGCGGTCAGGACCCATGACGGGAGGAGAGGTGTGGGAGCACGTGGGCGGCAATGGGCTCCTCCTGTGGCGGACCTGCTCTCTTTCCAGTGCCATTGTCATGGGTCCCGTGGGTACCCGTTACCTCCGCCTGGATCGGAGAGTGCCCGGGTTCGGGAGACTCTCTCCTTCCATTTTCCGGGAATTCCTCACCTATCGAGTCCTTGGATGTGCCGGCCAGGAGGATGCGATCCGGGAAAAATGTGAACGTGTCGAGAGGCATATTGAAGAGGTGAGCAGGGTGAAACTGGATCTTGCCTACCATACGATGACCTCCCTTGCCTCTCACCTGGACAGTGAATTGCCCATTGAAAAACGGGTTTGTTTTATCATTGCCGGGGATATTGTTTACGCCATGGCGCACGACGTGCCCAGACCCGAGCGAAGCACCGGCAAAATGGTGAAAGGGTCAGATATGGATATCGTGATTATCGTGGAGGACGACTTTCCGGAATCCCTCATGAACCGTCTCGATGATGCGATCTATCGTGAGAAATACCGGCTCCTCATCACCCCGCACGTGCGGGAAGAGATAGACTACGTGCTCAAGAGAATGGGAAAGGTCCGAGAACAGCTTGCCTTTGACACCTTCCGCCACAAGTTGGCCTGCAAGATCATGCATGAGGGGACGTACCTCTGCGGGAGCGAAGAGCTTTTTCACCAGGTAAAGGTGCTGCTGCGGGAATCAGGAGTTGCTGAACAGATTGATATCATGGAGAAAAAGGCAGGATTCTTTCGAAAAGAGACTGAGCATTACCTCCTCCGCGAGGAGCCGAAAAAAATCCTGGAGAAGAGCCTTTTCCTTTTTTACCCGGCGGACGAATCAGAAGAATTTGAATAGGATAAGAGTTTCTCTATGGTATCAGCTATTTCCTGGGCATACTGTTTCACTTCTTCCCTCTTCTTCCCTTCCACCATGACCCGGCAGAGGGGTTCGGTGCCGGAATACCGGACCAGGACCCTGCCCGTGTCTCCAAGTGCCTGTTCCACCCGGTGAATGACGGCA
>QMLQ01000231.1 GCA_003646815.1 Deltaproteobacteria bacterium
CCTGCCGGAAGATGCTTGGGTATTCACCGGAGGAGGCCCTGAATGATCCAGAATGGTTTATAAAGCGGATTCACCCGCCGGACCGTAAACGGGTTCTTGATTTTTTTTCTCAAGCCCTTCGCTCAGGCAGTACACAATTTTCACTTGAGTGCAGGCTCATTCATGGGGATGGTCATCTTGTTCACGGGCTGATCAAATCGATTCCACGCGAATCAGGCGATGAGGAAAGTGCTGAGTGGCTTCAGGGGATTATCGTGGATATCACCGATCGCATTTTTCTGGAAAAGGCGGAGGTACAGAAGCAAAAACTGAAGATTCTCCGGGAGGTGGCGTCGGATGTGGCCCACGAGATCAGGAATCCCCTGGTGTCGATCGGGGGGTTCGCGAAACGCATGCAGGCAAAATTTCCGGAGGTTTCCGAAGGGGAAATTATCCTTCGTGAGTGCGAGCGGTTGGAAAATATCGTCAGGAGAATGACAGGGTACCTGCAGCCTGTCGCAGTATCCTATCAGGCATGTTCGGTGAACCGGATCGTAGAGAAATCGTTAAGCAGAGTTTTTGACGATATGGGGTTGAGTGGTATCCGGAGCGAACTGAACCTCGATGAGAGCATGGCAGATGTATATATGGATCCTGATATGCTCCTCCAGGTATTTTCGGATGTGCTTGGCAATATTTTGAGAGAGATGGAGAAGGGCGAGACTTTGAGCATCAGAACGTACGGGGGTGAAGAGAATGGATACGTGGAGTTCAGACTTCGGTTCAGGCGGGAGCACTCCAGGATAGAGAAAGAACTCCTGAGCCCTTTTGATCCTGACGAGGAACGAGGAAACCTGGCGCTCTCCTACAAGTTGCTGCGGAAAATGGGTGGCCTTTTATCTTTTGCCCAGGAAGGAGCAGACAGGGTGTTTACCGTAGCCCTGCCCAAGAATCCGATCCCTGAAGGAGAAGAGTCAACTGATTAGACGAAACGGATGGTCAGCTCGGGGAATTCCTTTTTGAGTTCGCTTTTGACGTGGTTCATAACGTCAGATTCGATCAGCTTGGTGATGAGAAAGCAACAGGCTTTTTTGCTGCCATAGGTATTGGCGAAGATGTAGAGGGCACGTTTGTGTTCATTGTACCGAAACTTTTGAATGATCCCGAGCTCCCCCACCGGGAGGTTGCTCTCAGGTTCCTTAACCCTGCCGAGGACACTGTCAATCTTACGAATCATCTCTGGATCCATGGTCTTTTCCATAACCAATCCCCAATATTATTTTCCTATTTTACACCATTCTTGAGAATCTGCAAAGGTTGTTCCATCAATTTTTCTTCATTTGCATCCAGGAATTTGGTTAGAACATCGAGACCGATCAACGGCGTCTCGGAAAAAGGGACCTTCAGCATGGGGATCCCCTTGAATTCCCGATTAATGTGGTCCATTGAAGAGTTCTCTTGCATTTTGTTAACAATCACCTGGCTGAGGGAAATATTGATCGCTCCAAGTCCTTCCACGATGCGCTTCGATTCAGCAAGGGATAGTTGATCAGGATTCAGGACCAGGTTGATTTTTGTCAGATCAGGGTCTTCGAACAGGCCTTTGAGGGTGGTGTATTCCTGGATAGAATCCTGAATCCTTGAGAGCACCTTGTCCGTCTCAATCTCTTTTTTCATTAATCTGACTTTTGTAATAAGTTCCCTCTTTTTGATGATTTCCTTGCGAAGGGCCAGGAGATGATTGATCCAGATGAGAGAGAGGGTGGGGAGATTGAAAAACTTGAGGGACAGGGCAGTTGGAGCCATATCAAACACCAGGAAGTCCATTTTTGAAAATTTCCGGTTGATCTCCTTGAACGCCAGGATCAGGGCATACTCCTCCAGGCCGGGAGAATGCTTGATAACCTTGAAGTACTTCTCCAGGTTGAATGCCGTGAGATAGCTGTAAGTCCTCCTAATCTGCTCATGGACATCCTTGAGATACCGCTTGATCCAATGATCCTGATCAATCTCAATGGCCTTCAGGTGGGGGGCAACCTGTTTCGGCTTGTCTGAGAGGTCTTTTTCAAAGATATCCGACTGATTGTGCGCAGGATCAAGGGAGACAATGAGGACTTCAAAGCCTCGTTGGGCCAGAAAAAGCGAGTTCAGGGTTGCAGAGGTGGACTTGCCCACCCCGCCTTTTCCCATGTAGAAGATATTAATTGGTTTTTCCATATATCCTAATCAATGTCAAAGACTGAGAAAAGCTGGGATATGGGTTCATTTGCCGTATCTACTTTTTCCATCATGAGGAGCAGTTCCTTTTCCATGTAAGGCATCAGGTCGAGAGAGATCTGCATGGGAGGGGAGGGCATACCCACGAACGAACCAAGGACCAGGACTCCAAAGATGTTTTCCATTTCTTCCAGTTCGCTTTCAATGGTTTCCACTGCCTTGCTGCGGCCTATTTCTCCCCCGATTTTACAGGCGTCCGTTATTTTACATTGAATTCGTTTTAGAAAAGAGATCATTTTGTCCGGAAAATCCTTTTTTCATAATGAATGCGCTTATGCGAGGGGTAAAAATAGTACACCGCGTAAAAGGTAGCAAGAACCGTTCCTAGAAAATGGAAGCGAGAGATCTCCAAAAAAAAAGCAACTAGACAAATATAAGGAGTGATCATTGCAATGTAAAGGGTTTCCCGCTCGAATTTGAGGAGATCAGCCTCCTTTATTTCCTTTTGATCGTGATTCTCACGGACGAAAAGGGTGCGCCGGAGGATTGGCAGCGCAACCCCGAATGCGAAAGCGAGAACGAAGAGGAGCGGAGCGATGATGCGGAAAGATTTGATGGCGCTCACGTCTACTTCGAGGAAGATCTTTACCGCATATGCCGCGATGAACCCCACTATCACCGGGATCAGGAGCGAAAAATAGAGTTTTTTCAGTTGTGCTTCCATGTCAGGTTTCCAAGTATTATTATCCGGGGATGATGTGGAAAAGCAGGGCCGAAGGGCCCTGCTTTTCCGGCTTTAGGTTATCAAAAAGGACTGTCTTTTATCAACTTGACGCGGCTTCAGGTTCGCCGGGTGCCTCACTGCCGATGCTGAAGAACTTTGCAATTCCTTCCACCACGATCCACAGGGCCACGATCAGGATGCAGATATTGATGACCGTGAGCAGGGCGTTATGCTTGTGGAGAAACTTGGTCTGGTTGACCACCACCGCCCAGATGGTCATGACGGACATGAAGATCGCGGGAAGGCCTGCGATCAGCCATTTTGCGCCTCCCTTGTACTTGAGATAGACCGTGATAATGATCAGCGCAAGGGCCGCCAGGGTCTGGTTGACAGCCCCGAACATGGGCCAGAGCGTCAAGGCTCCCTTACCGCTGGGGCCTGTTGCAAAGGCCAGCCACAAGGCGCTGGCCACCGCGATGAAGGTGGCTGCATAACGTCCGGACAGGAAATTGAGTTTAATGTCAGTGGTCAATTCTGCGATCACGTAACGCTGGATCCTGGTGGCTGTATCAAGGGTGGTGCCGGCAAACGAAGCCACGAACACCCCCATGATAATAATGGCTATTGAATGGGGTATGCCAAGGAGCTGGATCATATTGGCGGATCCTACGACAAATGCGGTGATCTTCGATCCCAGGCCTGCTGCAGACGCCCAGGAAGCGTAATGGCTTGTCCATGCCGCCACGCCGGTCAGGGTCTCTCCCCCCTTGGGCGTGTATCCCATCCCGATTCCCGCTGCCACTGCCACAATGACCAGGGTGGCAAGCACACCTTCCATGGTCATGGAGCCGTAGCCCACAAAAAGGGCATCCTCTTCATACCGTACCTGCTTGGAGGATGTGCCTGAGGATACCAGGGAATGGAAGCCTGAAATGGCCCCGCACGCGATGGTAATGAACAGGAAGGGCCACATGGAGGGCGCCTTGGCAGGAGACATCTGTACTGCAGGGGCCACTACGTGCAGGTGCCCCCCGAATGACGCAAAAAAGACACCCAGGACCAGGAGGGCCAGCGCAATAACCAACTGATGGGAATTGATGAAATCCCGGGGCTGGAGCAGGGTGGTCACCGGGAGGACAGAGGCAATAAAGGCATAGATCAGCAGGATGATTGTCCAGACACCGGTGGGAGGGATACCCGCGATGGCAGGAAGCTTTATGGGGACCCAGTAGCCGAGGATGACCGTGATATACATGACAATCACGGCTATGATGGACCAGCCTATGACGCCCATCCCCTTTTTGTAAACCATGTATCCAAGGATGACCGCAATCGGGATCTCGCACCAGACCGGGAAGACCGCCTGTGGGAACATTGCAAAGACAACGGCAATAACCAGCCCGAAAATGGCGATCACGATCCATAATTCCAGGAACACGATCACGAAGAACAGGAATTTGGTCCTGCTGTTGACATACTTGGACGTGTACTCGGCAATGGACTTGCCCTGGTTTCGCATGGAGATGACGAGGGCACCGAAGTCGTGGACAGCTCCCATCATGATTGTTCCCACGAAGATCCAAATCATGGCGGGGACCCATCCCCATATGACGCCGATCGCCGGGCCGACAATGGGGCCAGTGCCCGCAATGGACGTAAAATGATGCCCGAAGATGACTTCCTTCTTGGTTGGCACGTAATCAATGCCGTCTTCCAGCTCCACGGCAGGTGTAGTGGCAGCATTAGATAAATTGAAGATTTTTTTGCCAATGAACCTTCCATATAACTGGTAGGCGAGAATATACCCGATGAATGCAACTACCATAATTGCTAAAGCACCCATGATTTCTCCTTTCTTCTGGTTAAAGTTGACGTTTATGTATCAAAGCGGTTGCTTGTTCCCGGATGTTTCTCTTTTTTCACCTCCTTTTTGTGAGATTTTGTTGCCATCGTGTCAGCTTTATTTGCAATGCGGGCGTTGCTCCTACAAAACAACCCCTCTTCACGATTCTGCCACTGAAGGCGCAGCCGTTTCAAGGACAGGGCTGGACGCTGGGATTTTCATCCGGACCGAAGTGCCCTTTTGGGGGCTGC
>QMLQ01000232.1 GCA_003646815.1 Deltaproteobacteria bacterium
ATTTGCGGACTTGTCTTCCTGATTCGTAAATTGCCGCGTGAAGAGGTGGCTGACATTGGTGTTCGGGCTACAGCCAAAACGCTCGCGGATCTTCTCGTAAGCGACCTTGCAAGCGATGGCACAACTTTAAGAAAAGAGATTCCTCAAATTCTCGACAAACTGGTTGATGAGGGGAAGCTTATTAAGATTGACGAGGAATACAGCCTCCAGACCCGAGAAAGCAGTGAATGGGAGCGTGAGTTTCGTAACCGGCAGACCAAGTTGAATAACGACCTGACTGCACTATCCAGTAAGCGTTCTTCTCTACTAAACGCGGCATGCTCAAGTGCTCTGAATGGCATTAAACTACTTCATGGGAAGTGTAAGGCCGCTCGTAAGTTATCCATCCATTTTGGTACGGAACCCCCAGAAGTTAAGGGCAATGAAATTCCAGTCTGGATACGTGATGGTTGGGGCGAAAATGAAAGCACGGTGCTTGCCGATGCCCGGGCCGCCGGAACTGATAGTCCAGTTATCTATGTGTATGTTCCCAAAGTCAGTGCCGATGACCTTAAAAAAGCGATAATAGAGTACGAGGCGGCAAAGACAACCATAGAATTTAAGGGTACGCCCACAACACCTGAGGGTCAGGAAGCCCGTGACTCAATGGCAACCCGAATGGGTTCAGCCGAAGTTGCAAGGAACAGCATTATCCAGGATGTGATAAACGCAGCCAAAGTTATTCAAGGCGGCGGCCAAGAGCGGTTTGATTTGACTTTGAAAGAGAAAGTGAATTCGGCTGCAGAGATCTCCCTGGACCGGCTTTTCCCGGATTTTCAAGATGCGGATGATGACCGCTGGCACAGTGTTATCAATCGAGCTAAGGGAGGGTCCGAAGCTGCCTTGCAAGCCGTTGACTGGAATGATGCACCCGAAAAACACCCAGTCTGTTCTGCAGTGCTTTCAGAGATCGGCTCCGGAAAAAAAGGTAAGGAAATTCGAAATACTTTTGAGAGCACTCCTTATGGCTGGCCTCGTGATGCAATTGACGCTGCTTTGATCACGCTGTTCACAACAGGCCACATCAGGGCTACACACAAAGGTGTTCAACTTAAACAGGGACAGCTCGACCAGGCCAAGATATCGGTCAGTGATTTCCGGGCGGAAACTGTAACCATCGATGCAAGAGCCCGTATCAAACTGCGTAAACTGTTCCAATGCGCTGGAATCCCTTGTAAACCCAATGAGGAATCAAGCGCTGCAGGGCAATTTCTCGTTCATCTAGCGGACTTGGCAGATAGGGCCGGCGGCGCACCACCAATGCCGGAACGTCCTTCAATAGATCATCTTGATAATTTGAGAGCCTTAGCCGGCAACGAACAGCTTGCCGAGATTCTGAACCAATATGATTCGCTTTCAAAACAGGTTAAGGAATGGTCTGCCTTGGCAGATCTAGCCGCTAAACGAAAACCCGCATGGGAAACACTCCAACTCCTGTTGAAACACAGTAAAACCCTGCCTGAATCAGAAGACCTTAACCAGCAGGCAAAGGCTGTTCGCGACGAACGACGGCTTCTCGACGACACTGATCCCGTTCCGGCAATCCACAAAGAAGTAGTGGCAGCATTGCGTACCGCTGTAAAGAAAGCCCATGATTATTTTAAAGCTGTTTATGATCGAGAAATGGCCCTGTTAGAAGAAAACGATAACTGGAAAAAGATCACTGCTGACCAGCAAATGGAAATTCTCTATACGGAAGATATCGCAGATATTCCTGACCTTTCCATAGGTGATGACTCAAGCCTCCTTCGCACCCTGGAGGAAACGCCTTTAACGAATTGGAAAACCAAGATCGATGCATTGCCTCAACAGTTCAGTAATGCCGCCTTGGCCGCCGCAAAGCTTTTGGAACCCGAAACCCAGACGGTTAAACTCACCAGCGGCACCTTGAAAACGGAAGACGATATAAAATCCTGGATGAGGGATGTCGAAAAGGACCTTCTAATCAAGATTAAAAAAGGACCGATCGTCATTTCATAAGGAGAAGGGCGTTGCCAGTATTACCCGTAGAACTTCGGAATAAGCTTGAACGAACGATTATCGAAGCACGGGATATAGCCGAGGCGGGAGCAAAAACAGCCCTAGAGGCCCTTGCTGTGCATCACCATGAGCCATATAAGCATATGTCTCCTGAGGAGCGGAAGCTGCGCAACCATCTGCGTGCCAGGGCGCGACTGTTGGGGGACAAACAGAACCATAAAGGTGAACTGGAAATAACCCATCTTGTTTGGGAATGCGCCTACGAGCACTGGCACCGGATGCTTTTTGCCCGCTTCCTGGCGGAAAATGAACTCCTGATCGAACCAGATATGGGGGTCGCCATCAGCCTTGAGGAATGTGAGGAATTGGCCAAGGATGAGGGAAAGGACCTCTGGACTCTGGCCAGTGAATTTGCGCAACGCATGCTGCCACAAATTTTTCGACCAAATGATCCTTTACTTAAAATATCTTTTGCTCGTGAACATCAACTAAAACTCGAACAATTGCTTGACAGTTTGGAAGCGTCCGTTTTTACAGCCAGCGATTCCCTCGGATGGGTCTATCAGTTCTGGCAAGGTAAACGGAAAAAAGAGGTAAACGAATCTGGGAATAAAATTGGGGCCGATGAATTGCCGGCAGTAACCCAGCTTTTTACTGAACCTTACATGGTGAGCTTCCTTCTCGATAACTCTCTTGGAGCATGGTGGGCGGCAAGGCGATTGACCAAAGCCGATCTTCAAAATGCAGACAGCGAAGATGAATTGCGCAACAAGGCCGCACTACCCGGTGTGCCACTGGAATACTTGCGATTCATCAAGTTAAACGATGGCACTTGGTCGCTCGCCGCTGGGACATTCGATGGCTGGCCGGAGCACTTAAGCGAACTCAAAACTTTGGATCCCTGCTGCGGTTCAGGGCACTTCCTGGTGACCGCCTTCTTGATGCTGGTACCCATGCGCATGGAGTTGGAAGGTTTAAGTGCGCAAGATGCAGTGGATGCCGTACTGCGCGAGAACATCCACGGGCTGGAGCTAGATCAGCGCTGCGTGGAGCTGGCCGCATTTGCCCTAGCCCTGGCCGCCTGGCGCTATCCCAATGCCGGTGGCTACCGGCCACTGCCGGATCTGAATGTCGCCTGCTCGGGCCTCGCCATCAGCGCCAAGAAGGAAGAGTGGGTCGCCCTGGCCGGGGACAACACCAATCTGGGCATGGCGCTGGAGGAGCTGTACAAACAGTTCAAGGACGCGCCGGCGTTGGGGAGTCTTATCAATCCGGAGATCGGCCTTGCCAAAGGCTCGCTGTTTGAATTGAAGTGGGAAAAGGCCGGCCCGTTACTTGCTAAAGCACTGTCTGACGAGGGAGATAATGAAATAACTGAAATGGGTATTATAGCTCAAGGTCTTATGAAAGCTGCAACTATTTTGGTTGGTAAGTATGAATTTGTTGTAACAAATGTGCCTTATCTCGGTCGTGGAGGGCAATCTGAGGTACTCATTAATTTCATCGACAGGTATTACTCGGAGGGAAGCCCGGATTTGGCTACAGCTTTCTTGATACGCTGCTTGGAACTTTGCTCGTCAAGAGGAATTGTGTCGATTGTCTGCTCGCAATACTGGTTGTTCCTGAAGTCGTACTCTAACCTTCGAGAAAAGTTATTAAAATCGGTAAAATTTGGAGGTATTGCCCGTCTTGGCGCAAGAGCATTTGAAACAATATCTGGTGAGGTTGTCAATGTAGCATTGGTGACAATATCTGTAGCCAAGAACAATGACATTGAATGTGATTGTTTCTATGGATTAGATGTTTCATCACAGAAAACCGCCAAAGATAAATCATTACATCTCATAAGCGACAAAATCTTAACTGTTCAACAAAGCTACCAGATTAAAAACCCAGATTTCAGGATAATACTGGGTGATTTTGATCGATCTGGAGAGATTTTTGGCAAATATGTACAAATTCTGCAAGGAAGTTCTACAGGAGATGATCCTAAGTATGTTCGGAATTTCTGGGAGTTTCAGCATAGCTCACGGTGGAAGTTCTTTCAAACCGCTCCCGATCAAGGGTTATTCTCAGGCAGAAACTACGTCTGGGATTGGCCTAACGATGATTGTGAACTTGCGAATTTCAGCGGTGCTCGAGTTCAAGGTCTGGGTGTATTAGGCAAAATTGGTTTTATAATCTCTGGTTCCCAACGAATCACACATAGTATCTACGACGGATTTTTCTACTCTAAAGTTTTGGCAAGTTGCAGAGCCAAGAATGAGGAACATTTGCCTGCTATACTGTCTTTCTTTGAAATGGGTGAATTTGAAAAGCAGGTAAGGCTAATTGACCAGAAAAACTTGGTGACTCCAGGGAATTTCCTAAAAGTCCCCTTCAACCTCGAATACTGGCAAAAGGTCGCTGCCGAGAAATACCCAAACGGCCTGCCCAAGCCATATTCCGACGACCCGACCCAGTGGATCTTCCACGGCCATCCAGCCAAAAGCGAACACCCACTCCAAGTTGCCATGGCGCGGCTGCTTGGCTATCGCTGGCCCGCTGAGATGGATAAGAAAATGGAACTGAGCGACGAGCAACGGGACTGGGTGGAAAAATGCAATGCTCTCCTGGAATATGTTGACAAAGACGGCATTGTCTGCATCCCCTCGGTGCGGGGTGAAGAGCCTGCCACCAATCGTCTGCGGGAGCCTCTTTCCGTCGCCTTCGGCCCGGATTGGTCCCCGGCCAGGGAGCAGGAGCTGATAAAAGCAACTGGCGGCAACGCCTCCAACCTTGACGAATGGCTGCGTGACCAGTTCTTCGAACAGCACTGCAAGCTGTTTCATCACCGTCCCTTCATCTGGCACATCTGGGACGGCCGCAGACGCGACGGGTTCCATGTGCTTGTGAATTACCACAAACTCGCAGCCGGGAACGGAAAAGGCCGGCAACTTCTGGAGAATCTAACCTATAGCTATCTTGGTGACTGGATTACACGG
>QMLQ01000233.1 GCA_003646815.1 Deltaproteobacteria bacterium
ACGCCTCATGTCTTCTCGAAGCCAGAACAGCAATCGTTCAAGCACCACTGTCATGGCAATAACGGAGCACGCAAGGAGGGGGTACATCACCGGTCCGCCCTTTACAAACAGATTCATCATGGTCTCTTTCCCTTCATTGGCTATAGTATGCTAACCCTGGGACTTCCCGTCACAGGGTTGTTATCCACGGAAACAGGGCAACCGTACACCGCTTCCACGTTCCCTGCAGTAAGGACCTCTCCCGGCGTCCCTTCCGCATACACCCTGCCCCTGTCCAGGAGAACAATCCTGTCGCAATACCGTGCAGACAGATCAATATCATGAGAAACGATCATCAGGCTGACGCCCCGTTCTTTTTTCAGGGAAGAGAGGAGCTCAAAAATTTCCTTCTTGAAGCGAAGATCCAGAAAGGAAGTCGGCTCATCCAGTAATACAAGCCCCGGTTCCTGGGCAAGAGCACGCGCGAGCAGGACACGCTGCTTCTCCCCCCCGGACAATGCATTGATGGGTCGTTGAGCCAGATCCGCACAGTGGGCGGCTTTCATGGCCTCAAGGGCCACAGCCATATCACGCTCCCCTTCAAAATCGAAAAGGCCCATGTGCGGAAACCGCCCCATGAGCACTACTTCCAGGCAAGAGAAGGCAAACTGGAAATGATTTTCCTGTGGAACCATGGCTATTTCTCTTGCAAGCGCGGGCCTGCTGTAAGCCTGGATGGACTGTCCCCTGAGCAACACGTCTCCTTCCTGAGGTTCCAGTATTCTGTCCGCGACCTTGAGCAAGGTGGTTTTACCGGATCCGTTGGGTCCCAGGATGCCTACCAGTTCCCCGGCGTCTATGTCCATGGAGACATCCCGTAACGCCCAGCCAGAATCATAGCGATATCCCACCTTCTTCAGGTTCAGGACCCTGTCCATCGACTTCCCCTTTTTCTGAGAAGATAGATAAAAAACGGTGCCCCCAGAAATGCAGTGATGACTCCAACAGGCAGCTCCGAAGGCGAAATAACGGTCCTGGCAAGGGTATCAGCCGCGATAAGGAAGATCGCTCCTCCCAAGGCCGAAGCCGGCATTAGAAGCCGGTGATCGGATCCAAACAGCATCCGACACAGGTGCGGAATGACCAGGCCCACAAACCCAATGAGTCCTGAAAAGGCAACCACCAGGCCCACCACGAGTGAAACGACCAGGAAACAGACCAGTTTTGCCTTTCCCACGTCTACTCCCAGGTGAAGAGCCGCTTCTTCGCCTGCTGTTATCAGGTTCAGGTGTTTGCCAAAGCAATAGAGGATAACAAACCCCACAAGAACTGCAGGCCCTGCAATTGCCAGCTCTCCAAACCTGCTCTGGCTCAGATCACCATAAAGCCAGAAGAGCATGGTGTGAAGCTGATCATTAACGGCTGTCGCGATAAAGAACATGATGACCGCCGTGAAAAACGCGTTGATGATGACTCCTGCAAGGATGATGGTGGATGATTCCATCCCGATCTTCTTTCGCCCGACAACAAGGACCAGGTACATGGTAAGCAGCGCACCCCCGAATGCCAGAGCAGGTATTCCAAATGTGAAACTAAAACCGAACATGATGCCGATAACCGCGCCGAAGGCTGAACCGCTGGACACCCCAAGTATAAACGGATCAGCGAGAGGATTCCTCAAGAGCGCCTGGAACACCACACCGCCGAGAGAGAGGGAGAAGCCCACAAGCCCCGCCAGGATTATCCTCGGAAGGCGTATCCGGAAGATGACGAGTTTAGCAGGATCTGTTTCCCTCGCATGTCCGGAAAGCACGTTCCACAATTGTTCCCACGTTACCGTTGCCGTACCAATCATTGTTGCTACAATCACCGTAATGACCAGGATGGTAATCAGGACTACGCTCACCTTTACAACCTTTGCCGCGGTAACGGGTTTACCCAGCGTTCCCATTTCTGCCTCTTCGCTACTTTGCAGCCCCATCCTTTTCCACTTCCCGGCCTCCACTCCAGTTCACCTCAGGATGGATGAATGAAGCCATGATTTCCAGTCCTCTGATAATCCGAGGAGAAGGTCTGTCAATAAGATCTGAATCCACCAGGTAAACCCTTCTGTGTTTGACCGCGGGAATGCTCGGCCACCTGAGCCATTCCTGCCGGGCCCTTTCAAAACGTCCACCCCGTTCCATGGAGGAAATAATAATCACATCCGGCTTTCCGGCAAGCACCTCTTCCCTGCTTATCCTCGGATAGGTGATTGGGAGGTTTCCGGTCATGTTTTTTCCTCCGGCAAGGCGGATGACATCATTATGGATCGTGTGACTGTTTACAGTCATGATGGGCTTGATATTAATCTGCAGGAAGACCGTCGGCCGATCCAGGCCGGTTGTCTTTCGGACGATCTTTTCAAGACGTTCAGTGAGGAGTACCGCAGCCTCGTCCCCTCTCTCCTTTACCCCGGCGAGATCACTAATACAGGCAATGGTGGCTATTGTTCCCCGCACACTCCTCGGATTCACCACATACACCGGAATTCCCGCCTGCCCCAAGAGATCAATGGTGTGCGAGCTGTTTCCATCCATTGTTCCCAGGACCAGGTCGGGCTTCAGTTCAATAATCTTCTCCGCGTTCACCCTGATGTAGCTTCCCACTTTCGGCTTTTTCATGGCTTCCGGGGGATAGTAGCTGTACTGGGTCACTCCCGCAACACGCTCACCAAGGCCCAGGTAATAGAGAATCTCCGTGATATTGGGTGCGAGCGATACAATTCTTTGGGGCGGCGAGTCAAGGACCACCGTCCGATTCAGGGCGTCACGGAAAACCTTACCCCAGCAGGGTGCAGCCGCGAGCAATAGAACGATGCATGCCAGCGCTAAAAAAACCTGCTCTTTTTTTCTCCCATGGTCCCGCAGTATCATGTGTTCCTCGCCGGGCTCATTTCCCCAAAAAAAACCCAGACCGATATCCTCGACCTGGGGAAATCCCGTTTTTATCCTCAAGATCTTGCCGTCAGCCCTGTCTCCACGAAAGGTATCCGGCAGCTTCAGGCAGGTCTTCTGACTTCCCTGCCCTTTTGACAGCCTTCCCGTCGGTTTACTCCAGGTTCTAAGCGCACACGCGAAACAAAGAGCAACAAACTATGAGCTATCAACTATGAGCTGCTCCGGCAGTGGCATCTCAGGTCAAAAGGGGTCTTCCCCCGAAGAGGGAAAGCAGGGTTACAGCGGCGGGCCCGTCCCCGAGTTCCACGGGGTTCCCTATTAAGCTCACGCACCTGAACATCATTTTTATAATGAAAATCCCACCGGAAGTCCAGGCAAATTATCATGCGCCCATTGTTGCGAACAATCATTACCCCATCCTCCTTTCCAGGCTTATCAGGCCAATGCGTATAAATGAGAAAACAGCCCGAAAAAGTTATGCTTGAGAAGAGCGTACCAACGTGATAGAAAAATTGCTGCATCGGCGTTTAGGCTGGGAAATTGATCTACTCGCAACACGCTATCATTCCGGTAAACCCTGCCACAGGCTCTGATCGGGGAACCGGAGTACGGATCCTTTGTAATTTCACCAAGACACTGGATTCCGGGTCCCCGATGGGAGTCGAGGACAAGCTTCGCCGGAATGACCAGAGGAGCAGGACACACCAAATGACAAGGATTATTGAAAACGCAAAGGAAGTTCTTGAAATAGAGGCGCAGAGCATTGCGGCACTTATGGATCGGATCGGCCCTGCATTCGAACAGGCCGTTGACATGATCATGGAATCGAAAGGCAGGGTAATTCTTACGGGCATGGGAAAATCGGGCCTGGTGGCCCGCAAAATTTCAGCGACCCTGAACAGCACGGGAACTCCTTCCCTGTTCCTTCATCCGGCGGAGGCAATACACGGCGATCTCGGCATGGTGACCTCCCGTGATATCGTCCTTGCCTTGTCAAACAGCGGCGAGACCTCTGAAATCAAGACCATTCTGCCTCTCCTGAAGGAAATGGGGGCCCGGATCATCTCCTTTACCGGCCGCAGCAATTCGAGCATGGCCCAGCTCAGTGATGTTGTCATCGATGTGGGAGTGGAACGGGAGGCATGTCCCATGGGCTTGGCACCGACTGCGAGCACCACCGCCGCTCTCGCCATGGGCGATGCCCTGGCGGTTGCCCTGATTCATCGCCGCCGGTTCAACCAGAAGGATTTCAAACGGTTTCATCCAGGGGGAAGTCTCGGGGAACGTCTCTCCATCAAGGTCAGCGAAGTGATGCTGACGGGGGACTATATCCCGGCCGTCTTTCTTGAAACCAGTCCAAGGGAGGCAATTGAAGAGATAAACGCAAAGCGCATCGGTGCAACCCTCGTGATCGACAATGATCAACATGTGATCGGGATCATAACCGATGGTGACTTGAGAAGAGCCCTGCTCCGCCACTCCTCTATCCATGACATGAAGATTGAGGATCTCATGTCCCCCTCCCCAAGGACCATAGGACAGGATCAGACTGCGGCGGAAGCCCTGGCCATGATGGAAATGCACGGCATCACCCATCTGGTGATTACCGATCGCCAGAACCGCCTCAACGGCATCGTCCATCTCCATGATCTTTTGGGAAGAGAGGAATTCAGGATCAACGGGGCTTTCCATCCCTCAGACGAGTGCGATTTGTGACCCGCACTCCCTGCAATGCCTGTCCCAGCAGGTCTCCGATGACCGCGCATTCCAGGCCGAAAGGCAGATACCCGGCATACCCCAGGATGGGCATTTCGAACACCCGAAAACGATCAACAAACGGAATGGCATAGGTCCACTTGGCCAGGCTGTAATAATTCCACATCTCCCAGAACCAGCCGCAGAAAAGGGCAGCACCGGCAGAAGATATGACCACCTGCCAGTCTCCTTGAGAAATGCCAGAAAAAATGTTTTCCTCGCCGAAAAGGGCCTGAAGGGAAAGCAGAATAACGAGAGGTGCAATCCACAGGAGCGAAAACAAATGGTTCGGCCACACCCCGATGCCCAGCAGGCCCAGGCCCGCGCC
>QMLQ01000234.1 GCA_003646815.1 Deltaproteobacteria bacterium
CCTGATCATGCTGCCAGGTCTAATGAATTTCTGGTAACCTACCGATTGCGCGGGGGCAGAGAAATTCTTTTGTGCGGGTTGCAGGAATACGTGCCCGGTGAAATACTGAACCCATGGGCACCCCTCGATGCTCAGGCCCTTGGGGAAATATTGACCCGATCAGAGCCCCTGTTTCCCGGTAACCGTAGCATATCACTGGCACAACGGATCAAGAATGTTACAGGTCACGTCCGATCCTTTGTCGCCGGTGTGAGAAAAATGATCACACAGACGGCCCATATTCCTGACCTTGCCGGGATCGGCAACCTTATCCTGAGCTCCGAAGGTCACCTGAAATTGGTTGATATTAACAATATTTCACCTGTTTCCCCCGAAGAGCCTATTTTCAAGGACGAACATGGGTATCCGGTCTGTGATAAATCCATTGAGGCACTGGCACTCCTGGAAAAGAAGATTTTGGGCCACCCATCTCCTGAAAATGACCGCTTTTACGAGGCTTTTCTCAGGCCTGCCCGGATGCAAGCGGTATCTGAAATGGTGCATGCCTTTACTTTTTCTTCCCACACGATGATGTGAGACATGTCATGAAAATCCTCCTTGTCTATCCCTATTTCCTGGAAAAGAGAATTCACGAAGATGATATAAATGCACTCCCTATCGGCCTTTTTTACGTGGGCGCCCTGTTGAAAAACCGCGGATATGAAGTTGAAATTCTCGACTGGCACACCGCGAACAGAGACCCGGGGCTCATTGAAAAGGTCCTCAGCGAGAAACGGCCGGATGTCCTTGGTTTTTCCGTCCTGCAGGCCAACCGGTGGGGAGCAGTCGAGATAGCCCGTGTTGCAAAAAAGGTGAACCCCAGGACAGCGATCATATTCGGTGGGGTCAGCCCGACGTTTCTCTGGAACCATTTTCTGACCCATTTTCCTGAGGTGGATTTCGTGGTATTGGGAGAAGGGGAAAGGCCTTTTCTGCGCCTGGTGCGTTGGGTGGAAAAAGGAGGGAATGAAAAGGATCTGGAAACCATTGAAGGCATCGCCTACCGGAGGGGAAAGCGCATCACAAGGAACAGGCCGGGTCCCTTTCTTGAAAACCCCGATGATCTGCCCGATCCGGCGCAATACTTTACTTTCCAGCACGTCGTCTCTTCACGGGGTTGTCCATGGGAATGCGTTTTCTGCGGCTCTCCCCGATTCTGGGAACGCAGGGTCCGTTTCCATTCGGTTAACTATTTTGTGAACCAGCTGCAAACTCTTTCCCGCAAAGGGGTCTCTTTTTTCTACGTTTCCGATGATACCTTCACCCTCAAGAAAGAACGGGTTATCAACATCTGCAAAGAGATTATCAGGCGGAAACTTCCGATTACCTGGGTCGCTATTTCCCGGGTAGGTGATGTAGACGATGAAATCCTTTCCTGGATGAGAAAGGCCGGATGCGTCCAGGTAAGTTACGGCGTAGAGAGCGGTTCGGAAAACATCCGGAACTTCCTCAACAAAAAGATCAGGACCTCCGACATTGAAAAGGCATTTACGTGCACGACCCGGATGGGGATCATGGCGCGAGCCTATTTTATTTACGGCAACAGAGGAGAATCTTCCGAAACTATCCAGGAAACCATTGACTTGATGCTCAAAATAAAACCCTTGAGCGTCATCTTCTATATCCTTGACATCTTCCCGGGGACCGCACTTTATGAGAATTATAAAAGGGCGAGCGGCGCCACCGACGACATCTGGCTCGGGAAAATCGAGGACATCATGTATTTTGAAACTGACGAGGGGCTCACCCGGGAACAGATCCTGGCATACGGGAAAACGCTCAGAGAAACTTTTTACAAAGCGCTCCCCCGGTTTGTGGATTCTATCCAATTGGCAGAAAGGGAAGATCTTTTTCCCTTTCATGCGGATTTCTGTTCACGGCTTGCCATGACCTTTACGCATGGAGACTACGCCCACACTAAAGGAATAAGGGGAAAGGATCGACTGGCAGAGAACCTCTACCGGAAGGCCCTCCACTATTATCCGGATCACCGCGCTTACCTGGGCCTGGGAATCCTCTACCAGAAACAAAGGGCTTATGAAGCATCCCTCAGGATTCTCCTGGAAGGCATTGACCATTTTTCAGAAAGTGAACAACTACACCTCTGCCTGGGAATCAGTTATATGAACCTGGGCCGTATGAGGGAAGCACTCTCCTCTTTTGAACACTGCAAGGATACTCCGGAGGCACAACAGTTTATTTCTGCCTGCAAGCAGGCCCTTAAAACATAAAAAAGGCATCCCACCGTTCCCCGCCGCGGTGAAATGCCTTTTGTTTAAATGATAGGTGAATTACATTTTGCTGACGTTCTTTGCCACGGGTCCTCGGTCACTTTCTTCCACGTCGAACGTGACCCTGTCCCCTTCGGAGAGCGTCTTAAAGCCGGTGCTGTTGATGGATGAATAGTGCACGAAGATGTCCGGACCATCCTCCTGCTCGATAAAACCATACCCTTTCTTGTCGCTAAACCATTTTACTGTTCCGTCTGCCAAAGTGATAACCTCCTTTTGAAAAAAGTCATCTGGTCCCAAGCCCAAGGTCGCCACTCTGGCACAAACGTATGTTCTTACAGAGTAAAACCGACCCGCAGGGGTAGCCGGGCCCTCTTTTTCCTGAACTTAAGCAATAATTTTACGAAAGGTCAAGAAAAAAAATATCAGGATTTCTCATCCTTGCTTACCTGCAGACAGAAATCGCTCTACCTTTGCCCCTTTCTTCAGCTCCTTCACGTGACTTTCTATGGCCTTGCTGACCTTGCGCTCCTTCAAAAATCCCGTGAGTTTTTCCTTTACCTCCGGGTAGGAAAAAGTCTTTCCTGGTTTCCGATCCGTTACCTTGATCAGATGGTACCCAAAGCGGGTTACCACGATGTCGCTTACCTTGCCCTTCTTCAGTGAAAACGCGGCCTTTTCAAAAGGCGGAACCATCTGGCCACGACGAAAAAAACCCAAATCTCCACCCTTTACACCGCTTGGGCCTTGCGAGTATTCTTTGGCAAGCTTTGCGAAATCTTCTCCTTTAAGGAGCTTTTTCTGGATTCCCTCCAGATCCTTCCGGGCCTTTGCCTTCGTCTTTTCGTCCGCCTTTTCATCCACCTTGATCAGGATATGGCTGGCCCGCACTTCTTCCGGCCTCTGAAACATTTTAGGATTGGCATCATAGTACTGCTTTACTTCCTTTTCGGGTACGGAGATGGTTTTTACAAATTTTCCATCAATCCATTGCTGAATGGTCATTCCCCGCCTGATCTGTTGCCGGACATCCTTCTCAGAGAGGTGCATCTGGGCCATTGCATTCTTGTATGCGGCCTCATCGGGAAAACGCTGTTTAAGCTTGCCCAACTGGGCGCTAATGACCTCATCTTTCACGCTGATACCGGCCCCTTTTGCTTCCTGAAAAAGGAGTTCCCGCCCGATGAGACTCTCCAGAACCTGCGGTTCGAGTTGCGAAAGCTGCGGGCCTCCGATAGCTTTCCCCACACGGCCAAAACGCTGCGCCACGACCCGGAGTTCCTGGTCAAGCTCCCCCCTGGTAATGACCGTCCCGTTCACCACCGCCACCTTTTTTTTGAGAGCCGCTTCCTCCCCCGCCCATACCTGCGACATCGTACCACTAAGAAAAAAGGCCCCTATTGCCAACCAAAAGGCCATTCTATGTTGCATTTTCATCCTATTTTTCCTTTCCTTTCATTTCCCCAAGCCACAGGAGTCATGACAAATGGGGGCCAATAACACCTATCCTAGCCTTGGTCGTAGACAGCGGATGCCGCGTCCAAAGCTCCGGGCTTCACCGCAACCCCTTGGGTTTTCAAAATCGTTTCAAGAGCTGAAACAAACAAGAGCACATTTCTTTCCCTGGCTGTGTGTCCCATGAGGCCCACACGCCAGACCTTCCCGGCGAGAGCACCCAATCCGCCGCCGATCTCAATGCTGAATCTCTGTAACAGGGCTTTTCGAACCGAGACATCATCGGCACCTTCTGGAATAGTGATTGTATTGAGCATGGGGAGCCTTTCACCCTCCGAGACCAGCATGGAAAGACCCATCGCCTCAATTCCGGCCACCAGGGCCAGGTGATTGAGTCGATGTCGGGCAAAGCGTTGTTCCAACCCTTCTTCGACGATGATGCGGAGGGCTTCCCGAAGCCCGTAGATCATATTTATGGGGGCCGTATGATGGTATTTCCGTTCCGCGCCCCAGTAACTGCTCACCATGCTCATATCCAGATACCAACTCACCACCGGAGTTTTTCTGTTCGCTATGGTGTTCATTCCTGCTTCACTGAAAGAAACAGGGGAAAGGCCCGGGGGACATGAAATGCATTTCTGGGTCCCGCTGTAAGCCGCGTCGATTCCCATGCGATCAAGCGATACTTCCATGCCCCCAAGGGAGGTCACCATGTCCACAAGAAACAGGGCACCGCAGTCCTTGGCTATGGCGGAAAGATCTTCCAGGGGCTGGCAGACACCCGTGGAAGTCTCCGCGTGAACCACGGCAAGCACCTTCGGCCCCTTTCCTTTTACTGCTTCTCGGACTGCCTGAGGGTCTATGGTCTTTCCCCATTCAGCATCGACTCGAATCAGTTCCCCACCAATCCGTTTTACAATATCGCACATCCTCGTTCCAAACACTCCATTAACGCACACCACCACCTCGTCGCCCGGCTCCACCAGGTTCACAAAGCACGTCTCCATGCCCGCGCTCCCCGTGCCGGAAACCGGTATTGTAAGCCCGTTTTGTGTCTGGAATAAAGATCGAAGAAGTTGCTGGGTCTCATCCATGACTGCAAGAAAATACGGGTCAAGGTGACCGATACAGGGGGCGGACATGGCCTGCAGTACCCGCGCGGGAACGTCACTTGGGCCCGGACCCATAAG
>QMLQ01000235.1 GCA_003646815.1 Deltaproteobacteria bacterium
CCAAGGCCATGCGGGAGGCGGCGCTTAAAAAGACCGACAACCTTATGGTTAATAAGGAAATAAAAAAATACGCCAGGCGTTTCAGGATCAATGTAGAGCTGGCTAAATTGATCTACAACATAAGCCTGGATGAAGGAGTTGACCCTGATCTCATTTTCAAAATCATCTGGACTGAAAGCAGGTTCAAGACCGATTGCATCGGCAAGGTGGGCGAGATAGGTCTGATGCAGGTAAGGTATAATACAGCTTTGAGCATAGATCCCGGTGCCACCCGGAAAAAGCTCTTTGATCCGGCTTATAACATCCGGATAGGCATCAAGCACCTTAAGGATCATTTGCACTTTTACAGAGGCGATAAGAAACTTGCGCTCCTGGCCTACAACAGGGGCCGAGGCAGGGTGAATGAATTGCTTTTCTTGGGTATCAACCCGGCAAATGGTTATGCTAAGAAAGTGCTCAAATCCAGGATGTAGCAAACTTCAGGCTCCCACTGGCCTTATCCCGCTCTTTCCCAGCTGGGGGAGGGCGGGATTTTTTTGGCAGGAAAGCGGTAGGGAAAGCTGATTGAATACATGAAAATGCCTGGTAATCTTTATTTCCCCGGTTTGCGGGGCAAGATTGAGAGGGGTACGATATCCTGAATTTGTTGGGCAATATCCATGCAAACGGGTGTGAATTTGTTGCCTCCGGTGATCCTGTTACCCGGGGAAAAGCTTTCGCCCATATAGACAAGCACCGAAACGATGATTATACTTTTCCCCAGCCCTATAGCTCCTCCCGCCAGACGGCTTAAAGGGTTGGTTTCGGCTTCACCCATATTTTTGTTCAGTATCCAGCCCATTATTTTAACAGCGAGCCAGACCACGAGAAAAACCGCCGCGAAGCCGGCAGCTTCTCTAACCGATCCTTCGGGCAAAATATTTTCCAATCGGCTGGCTGCCAGGGATTGATAGTTTACTCCCGCCAGAAGGCCGGCCGCAAGCGCCAGCACGCTGAATAACTCGAGAAGAAATCCCTTGAACAGGCCCTGAAAAGTAAAGAAAAGACAAAAAATAATGATCAAAAAATCGACCACAGTCATCAGGAAACCCTAAATCCTTCAGCTCGAATAAAAAAACTTTTTTTCTGGAAATACCCCTGGGCTTCTCAAAACATTATCATTTTAAACCCGCCACTTGACAATGTCAACAATTGACAATAAGATGAATGGAAGAAGAAAACAGAGGGGGCGACACGGTTTCGACGGGGATAAGGACAGGATATGACAGCATGCCGGGGACCCATGCCCCGTTACCAAATGGGAACAACAATAACTGCCAACAACGAATTGGCTCTGGCTGCCTAATTAAAGGCTGCCACGTCCGGCGCATGGTCTCTGCCTGCGGGCTGGCGTCGGGCGACGACAAAGCAGGCTGGCTTGCAGGGACTGCCGGGACCTTGTGAGCGAAAGTTTTTCCGGCTCTACCGGACGGCAACTCTGTCGGTGTAGTAGCCGGCCGGTGAAAACCGAACACCGACTAAGCATGTAGAAGTCATATCGGGTCTATCTTCGGACGTGGGTTCGATTCCCACCGCCTCCACCATTTTATTCCATCAGGGAAATCCACCAAAAGGATTTCCCTTTTTTCTTTCCACTTCTTATCAAACTCTTTGTAATGGAGAAAAACCGGGGAATATAGGCTATTTCCCCTCGATCCCACCGAGACTCTCTGTCTTGGGCTCCTTTAGGGCATCACTCTCTCCGCGTTATCCCTCCTCGATCTCTGTGACTTCCCCTTTAGTGAAAAGGTAGGCTCGAAGCTCTTCATCAAACTTTGGAATGCGCCTGCGCAACCATTCCAAAGCCATGGCCATGTGTTCGATCTCCTCATCACGGTTATGCGCAAGGATTTTCTTTAGTGATTCATCTCTGGTCTGGGCGACCCGCTGGTTGTACCAGTCAATAGCCTCCAGTTCTTCGATGAGGCTGGATAAGGCCCGATGAATATCGCGTACTTCCTCCGGCAATCGCTCCGGTGGTTCCTGATAAGTGGTACCCATTAAGTCATCCCCTTGTTTGAAAACGATGATTGAATTGAAAAAATGACCTCTGAAAGGAGTTTTTCCGGGACATTCGACCTGATAGGGACTTTTGCTGAAAAAAAAATTCCTCCTTACCAGCAGGGAAAAAAGATAAAAAAGCAAAAGGCACTTCCCGCATCCTACGGCGGCAATTCCCGCTATCGCCTCTATCAAGATGAATAACCCGGAGATTGTCAAAACAATCCTTATTTAACATACTGGAGATATCAAAGCAAGAATAAAGGGGGAGACAAGAAGGAATCCTGGAATGTCGAAGCTCAACGATCCCTTAACTTGCTAAACCTGAAGGAGCTCCTTATCTTAAAGTTTGTAGCTCAATCTGCTAAACCTATTTGCTGAAAAAATCCATGAAATATTTACGGAAGGTCCTGGTTTGCAGAAAACGTTTGGTGCTGTCTGAAAGTTCGGCCAGGTACTGATAAGGATCCTTGATTTCTTCGAGATATTTTCCTCCCATGTCGAATTCACGGATCAAGCCAAAAGTTTTCGGCTCAAAATGAAGGGTGGTGTGGTAGAATAAGATATCTAGAGGTACATCGTATTGGAGTTCAATGTAAAGGATCTCGCCATTAATATTCTTAATTGTAACATCTTTCGGTTCCAGGGCAATGTCCAGGGCCTCGGCCTTCTGGATCAGATAGTTACGTAACTCACTGGTGGATCGAGTAGCGAAGAAAAGCCGGGACTGGGTTTGCATGATATCCCGGATAAACCAGAGCTTGCTGTAGGGAATCCAGAAACTGAAGGCGACATAAACAAGCAGGAGAAAACCAAGCAGAAATAGTTTTCTGCGGTAGAGCTCCATTATCGTAACCATTAAAAGTAAAAAAGTAGGAAAAACCCGGAATTGCTCTCTACTAAATATATCAATTATCAGGCTGGTAAAAAAGCTTTGTAGACCGGGGGAGGTTGTGAATCTTCGCAGGATGAAATTCGTGGCGCATCAGGTACTTGTTACTTTCTCTTTGATCTATCTTACAGCCCAGATGAATCTTCCGGCAGGCTTCGCAGCAGATGCGCCAGTGGAGAAAAGAATGACCATAGCCCGGGTGATCTACGAAGGCGGCGGAGACTGGTATTCCAACCCTTCTTCGCTGCCCAACCTGCTCGCTGCTATCCGCAAGCACACCGGGCTGGCGGTTGATGAACGGGAAGTGCAGATCAGCCTTAAAAGTCCTGAGCTTTTCAACTATCCTTATCTTTATCTCAATGGCCACGGCAATATAAAGTTCGATGAGGAGGAAGTGGCCAGATTGCGGAAGTACCTGGACGAGGGAGGCTTTCTGCATGCCGATGATAATTACGGTATGGATAAAAGCTTCCGCAGGGAGATGAAAAAAGTCTTTCCTGAAACCGATTTTGTGGAGCTTCCCTTTGATTTTCCCATCTATCACACTGTGTTCGACTTTCCCCAGGGACTGCCCAAGGTGCATGAGCATGATGGCGGCCCCCCCAAGGGATTGGGCATATTTTCCCGAGGTAAGCTGGTGGTCTTCTACAGCCTGAACACCGATCTTGGGGATGGTTGGGAGGATGCCGAGGTACACCATGACCCGGAACCCATACGCCAGCAAGCCCTGAAAATGGGAGTCAACATTTTTCTCTATGCCCTGACCAGAGAATAGGAATGTTGCTTTTGAAAGAAAACAACTACAATAATTCGCCCCGAAAGATAGAAGTTGCCTTAAAAAAGATTCGATCCCGAATCTTGAGAGTGCACCTCCGGAGAACAGTTCTCCAGGCTTTTATCCTGGGCCTGGCTGCCTGTATCGGCTTTATTGCTGTTGAAAAAATTGTTTATCTGCCTGCGCTGGGGCGCATCGGCATGCTGGTGGGTACAGCAGTTGCCCTAGTCTGTTTTTTGTTCTACAGCATCTGGCGCATGGGGCAAGCCTACGGCAGCCTGTTTAAAATAGCCAGATTGGTTGACCGCCGCTTTCCTGAATTCAAAAACCGTCTTGAAGCTTCGCTCCAGTTCATCCTCCATCCTCATGATCACGGTATCTACTCAAAGGAGCTTGTCCAGGCAGCGGTGGACCAGGCAGCCCAATTAGTTGATAGCAGTTCCACGATACGCTCCCTAGCTGATAGAATTCTCGAAAAAGACACTAAAAGGCTCCGGTTCGAGGAATACCTGGCTTCAGCAATGGTGATATTATCTCTCTTGCTCTGGAACATGGATCCTTTCGGCACTTACCGCATCCTGGAGAATTACTCCCACCCTCTGGATTTGCTCCGCAAGGAGCGCGCTTTCCGTATCTTCGTTCACCCCGGTAATGTCACCATCCTGCGAGGCGATTCACTGCAAATAAAGGCAGTGAGTTCGATTTACCGCCCCGAAGAAATGATGATTCATTTCTGGCAAACAGGGAAAGGGCAAAAAAAGGCAACCATGCCCTATGTTGCCGACCAATTCGAATACAGCTACACTTTCCCCCGGATAGAAAATGACATAAGTTATTTTCTCGCCCAAGGGGATACTTATACCGATACTTTCCAAATCCAGGTTATCAGCAACCCGTTTGTCACCGAACTCCGTCTGCGCTATGAATACCCACCTTATACGCATCTTCCGCCGTTTGAGACCACCAGAGACAAATCAATCCAGGGGCTGCGGGGAACTCGAGTGATCATCTCAGGCAGAGCAAGCAATCCGCTTGCCGAGGCGCATCTGGTGTTCGCTCCTGACAGCTTGCGCCCTATGAAATCCACCGGAGAAAGAGATTTCATCGATACTCTGGTCTTGGAGGCGGACGGCAGCTACCGGATCAGACTGAAAGACC
>QMLQ01000236.1 GCA_003646815.1 Deltaproteobacteria bacterium
CGGCATATGACATACACCACCAGGAGCATGACCAGCATCATGTAGTAATAGGGTTCATTGGAGCTGGTATCAATCATCCTGGGCACCCGGAGTCCCAGGGGACCGCGTGTCAGCCAGACCATCTTGATTGCCAGACCCATGAGCGCCAGGCCGATGAACCACGCCATGACCGCCGCAAAAATACCCCTGAGGCGCAGGGTCAAGAGGCCGGTCAGAAACCCCAAAATACCGGAGGCCAAGGCTCCCACAAAGATACCGACCCATGGGGAAAGCCCCGCCCGGACCGCCAGGATCGCCGACGTATAGCCTCCCAGGCCGAGGATCGCTGCAAACCCGAAGTTCACGATATTGATGAAGCCTGCGGTTAGATCGAAGGCAATGGCCGAGGCGGCACTGAGGGCGATGATGGTCAGCCAGCGAAGCAGATATTGGTCGCTGAAAGGCGGTATGAAAGGCAGGACCGCGAGAAATATCAGGAGCAGGGCCCCCAGCGGGGTCAGGCACAGCCTGTCCAACACCCGGCTCAGAAAACCCATTTCATGCTTTGAAACACCAGTTTTCATGTGCGCTCTCCTACTGATCCAGGACGCCCCGGACTTCCGAGCCAAAAATACCGCTCGGTTTGAAAATGAGTACCAGAATGATGATGACGGACGGCACCACGAACTCCCATCCCGCACCGATGTATTCAAGGGTCAGCACCTTGAGCAGGGAAACCATGAACCCGCCGATCAGCGCCCCCATCACATTCCCCAGGCCCACCAGGATCACCACAAACCAAGCCATGTAGAGGGGTTCCAATCCCACTGTGGGATAAGAAGGATACATGAAAAGCAGACTCGCACCTGCCACTGCGGCCATGGCACAGCCCAGAGCCATGGTCAGCACCATAATCCAATCCAGGCCGATTCCTACCATGAGGGCACCCATCTCGTCCTGGGCCACGGCCCGTATTGCCTGTCCTGTGCGGCTGTATTTCATGAATACCCAGAACCCGATGACGATCACCAGGGACAGGATAAACGCCATCACGCGGTCAATGGACATGAAGACACCGGCTATGGACACGACACCGGGCCAATACCGCGTTATGCCTTTGAAATCCGTGCCAAACAGCAACTGGTGACCGTTTACCAGGATTACACTGATGCCCACGGTAAGCAGGAATGAATTCATGACCCAGTTCGCCCTGCTTCTCTTTCTCAAGGGATTGAAAAAGACCCGTTCGGTAATCGCCCCTGCCAGCGCACCCACAAGGGCCGCAAGAATTATTGCGATAAACGGCCCTACCATGGCCAGAAAAGCATTTGGGTGTGCGTCCAGATACCCATGCAGGGGCCTGATCACGTAATAGGCGGTTAAACCGCCGATCATGAAGTACTCACCATGGGCAAACTGGGCAATATTCAAGACCCCCAGGATGACGGCCAGGCCCATGGAAACCAGCCCCAGCATGCCCCCTGTAACGACCGTGTTCACCAGAATATAGGGTCCCCGGTCCCAGGTGCATACCACCATAAGGACTACGGCGATGGTTACCGTTATCCCGCCAGCAGTTTTCAACCATGCAAAAACACTCTTGAAAAATGAGTTCAGCATCTCATTTATCCTCCCTCTCTCCCCACACTAAACACCCAGGAAAACTTTCCGTACATGAGCGTTATCGGCCAGTTCTTGACTCGGCCCTTCCAGTTCGATCCTGCCATTTTCAAGAACATACCCCCTGTCAGTCACCGCAAGGGTTTTCGTCACATTTTGCTCAACCACCAGGATGGTCTTTCCCTCTTTTCTCAATGTATCGAGGGAGTCAAAAACCTGATCGGTCAACTGTGGCGCGAGACCGAAAGAGGGCTCATCCACCAGGAGGAGCTTGGGGTCGGCCATGAGGGCACGGCCGATCCCCAGCATTTTCCGCTCTCCCCCGCTCAGAGTCCCTGCCAGCTGGTTTCGTCGTTCCTCCAGCCGGGGAAACAGGCCGTAGGCAAATTTCAGGAACCTGTTTTTCGCACTCTTCTCCCGTATGGTATAGGCACCCATCATCATGTTTTCATACACCGTCATATTGGTGAACAGGTTCATTTCTTCAGAAATAAAGCTGATACCGAGGCGCGTAACCCTGTTCCCTGAAAGCCCGCCGATATCCTGTCCATCAAAAAGAATCTGTCCGCTCATGGGCTTGATAATGCCGGCTACGGTCTTCAGAGTGGTGCTCTTTCCGGCGCCGTTTGGTCCGATGAGGCAGACATACTCGGCCTTGTCAATCTCGAGTGACACATCCCTCAGGATTTGAAGAAAGCCATACCCTGCATTAAGGTTGTCTATTTTTAACAACACTTTTTGCCTCCATATCAATTATACGCGAAGATCAACAATGCCACAGGTTCCCGTCAAAAATGCACTTCTGCAATTTCATGCAGGACAATCTTACTCAGCCTTCCCGAGATAGGCCTCAGTAACTTTTGGATCCTGTGCCACTTCCCTTGTCGGCCCTTCTGCGATCTTTAAACCGAACTGAATCACCACTAACCGGTCACACACGTTCATGATCAGCTGCATAATGTGCTCTACCATGAGGATCGTTACCCCGGTATCCTGGATTTTTCGTATGATCCTGATGATATCCTGCAGCTCTCCTTCGGTCAGACCTGCGGCGAGTTCATCAAGGAACAGGAGTTTTGGCCCTGATGCCAAGGCCCTTGCCAGGTCGAGCCGCTTGAGTTGCACCGTATTCAGGTTCTCCGAGACCATGTCTTCCGATTCCGGGAATTCCACGAATTCCAACATCTTACGGCTGTGGCCAACAGGATCGTCCACTTTGCCTTTCCGGTTTCCGAAAATTGTGGCTGTCATGACATTTTCAAGGACAGTCATCTTCGGAAAGGGCCTGGGGATCTGGAAGGTTCGGGAAAGTCCCCGGTGACACATCTTTTCCGGGGGAAGGCCGGCCGTGTCTTCGCCGAAGACTCTTACCGTTCCCGAGGTGGGAGGGTTTAATCCTGCAATGGCATTCAGGAGGGTCGTTTTCCCGGCACCGTTCGGCCCGATCAGGCCGACAATCTCTCCCTCATCCACGTGCATGGAGACCTTGTTGACAGCCGTCAGTCCACCAAACTGCTTGGTCACTTCGATTGTTTCTAGTAGGCTCATTGGTACCACCGGTGGTTTGAGTTTCACGGGGATTGATGGGCAGATACCGGCCGGTTAGACCGGCATCCGCTGTTCCCATCTTTCATCACAGGGATCGCAGGACGGGTTTTCCCGGCCCTGCGATCATCATGATCTTACATGGGCGGAGTGAAGGCTTTTTCCTTCATGGACTCCGGAAAAATGATGGAACTTTTCCCATTTTCATACTGGATGACCGGGAAGAAGTAATGCTCCGTGTCCACCACAGGATCGGGCACCGTCTCGGCCGTATACTTATACTCTTTCATCAGGATGGCACCGTCCGCATCCGTAAAGATCAATTTCCCGGTGTTGACCTCGTCCACGATGACCTTATGGATGTCTTCACTGGTGATCTTTCCGTATTTCTCCAGGGTCCGCTTCAGGACCTTGACAAAGAAATTAAAGCCGTCATAAGAGAGCCCTGACGCCGGGGCAGAAGGAGCATACCCGAACCGGGCCTTCTTTGCCTTGGCAAATTCTTTGGCCGCTTTGGACCCGAACTGTGCCTGGACATCAATAACACCGTCAGATGCCTTGCCGGTCATTTTATACCAGTTCCCGACCCAGGACAGGCCATTGGCAAAGAGCAGCGCCTTGACCCCTACTTCCCGGTACTGTTTGACCAGACCGGTCATGGACGGTGCCGAGGTCGTGGTTCCGCCAACAAACGCCACACCGGCTTTCTTGTACTTGGAAAGCAATGGATAGAAGTCGGTCTGGGTAAGGGCAAAATAATCCTCGAAAACGATTTTCCACCCGCCCGCCTTCAGCGCCTTTTTCAGGTTTTCACCGGCATTCCGACCCCAGTCCGTGTCCTCGCCGAAGATAGCGGCCTTCTTTGCCTTTGGTTTCCAGATCCCTTTCTTGATGGCCCAGTTCATGAATGCCACCGATTGGCCGGCTTCAAGTTTCCCGGGAACAGGCCAAAACTTGCAGCTCCAATAGCTGTATTTTTCAGGATTGGATCTCCATTTCTTGACCACCAGTTCCGCTGCTCCCATACCGGCGAGCCACGGGATCTTGTACTGTGCTGCCAGATCCATGCAGGCAATGGCAACTGAGCTGTGCCAATTGATACAGCCAGCCACAATCCCCTTTCGTTCAATGGCCTCGGCAAAGGCGTTGGTCGCCTTGGCAGGGTCTGACTGAGAATCCACCCAGACCGGGACAATCTTGTAATCACCAATCCTGCCGTCGATCTTGTCCAGGGCCATTTTCACGGAATCCTTGAATTCCTGGCCTGCCTTGGCCGACGGGCCGGTGAAGGGACCCATAACGCCCACCTTCAAGACCTTGTCCACTGCCCCGGCAAATGAGACAAAGAGGAATAGCGAAGCCACAATGGTGACAACCACCAACAAACGCATTTTTCCTGTCATAACTCTCTCCTTTTTCCTGTTTCATACATGAAATGTTTCATCAGGTCTGACCGCTCTCGCATCTGGACCGCTCTTCTGCAGACCTTCCCGGCCCCATACTCAAAGTACCTTTTGTACCACTGAGGCAAAAAACCCACCTCGCCGGCCGCCGGGCCCCGGGCAGACCCGCCGGCTTGCAATCTTAACCGTATACCGAGAAGCTGCTGTCCTTGTTGATCTCCCTCTTCCTGGAAAAAAAGCCCACATCAATGCTGATGCCGGTGTTTTTCAAGAAAAGCTGGTACGGTTCCTTATCGTGATCGTTCCCCTTTTC
>QMLQ01000237.1 GCA_003646815.1 Deltaproteobacteria bacterium
ATCGTGCGATCCTTTATTGAAACTCGTTTTTTCCATCCTCTCAGAATCACCTTCATAATATCAGCTCAACAAAAGTGACTTCCCGGTCGCGATTATACGTTTCACAAATTCCCCATTTATTGTACTATTACCCACAAAATCCAGAACACATTTCCGGCAACCCTGTTTAAACTTGCTTCAAGAGAGAAGTGGGTGTAGTAAAAAAGGGAAACAAAAATGGAAGGAAAGTGAATATGCGCGTATTATTCTGGTACTGCGATCGTTTTGCGTGGGATCCGACCTTGAAGGCCCTGGAAGACGCACCTGAGCCAAGGGCGGAAAAGTACGAAAAGGTGGTGGTGGCCTTTATTCACGTGGAGCCGGGTGATGTGGAGGGGGGAAGTTCGGCCGAGACAAAACTGGTCAAAAACGCCAAGTGGCTGGCCCGCAAGTGGGAAATCCGGAAGGTGATTCTCCACTCCTTTTCACACCTGGCCGAAGAAAAAGCCGATCATGTTTTGGCGAAAAATCTCCTGGATCATGCACAGGCACGGTTGCAGGATGCAGGTTATGAAACCGTTCAGACGCCGTACGGATATTTTCATGACCTGGAACTCAAGGCCCCTGGGCAACCGCTGGCAAGAATTTATAAAGAATTCTAGTCTGCTTCTTTCCACTGATTTCCTGAATAATCTGCCCGGCAAGCTTGTGTTGTTTCAGTCCTTTCATCTTCCAACGGGCGTAAAAGACAAATAGGATTGTTGCCGCCAAAAAGTACCACGGAAACCAGACGAGGGATCTGATGTACACCAGATTTTCAAGCTGAACGCCGGGAGAGATCTGTGTCGAGCCACCCGTGGAACTTCTGATAAAGGCGAGCAGCAGTGAATAGAGAACGCCGACGAGCCCATAGGCGAGATTAAAGGAAAGACCCTTGAAACTGAGGACTGTGGCTCTCTGTTCAGATGGGGTAATCCGGTTCAGGTAGTGGCTTTGGAAAAATCCCTGGAGAGACATGACTATCCAAATCAGGGCTACTGGCGCCAGGCCTATGAAAGGCCAGACAAATGACATTCCCAAAAGTCCCAGAAGCGTTAAACCCGCGCCATAATGACCATGTTGAAAGCAGGAGACCCTTTTTGTGACATTTGCAATGCCACACGCGGGATAAAAATCCCGAGAACGGCAAAAGCGGATGCAATCAATCCGAACGAAGCTTCGGGGAGGTGGATAACACGGTAGTACTGACTGGTAAGGGTGACCACCATGCGGATGCAACTGTCGAAAAGCAGGCCCCCCATGATAATAACAAGGGCAAAGGGTGTCTTGAGGATCCAGCGTCCCGCATCCAGGGTCAGCCGGATGACGCTGTTCTGTGAGCCGCTTTCGCTCTGGGTTTCCGAAACAGATATTTCTTTCATCCTGAGAGTGGTTGACAAGGTCAGGATGGCCATGACGAATGTCAGGTAGATGGGGAAACGGATGGTTGTTGCCTGTGTTAAGTGTATATTCAGCCGTAGCCATCTGGAGACTGTCTGCATGAGAGGGGGTCATAAACTGCTGCTCCCAGGGATGTGACGACCACGTAAACGAAGGATTGCAACCGCATCTGCTTTTCCAGCACGCGCGGCCATTGCTCCGTGAGCCCTTCCTGCTTCAAGGTATCGTAGGCGAGGGCTTCATCCGCGCCGCTGGCAGCAGCCTCGCTACGAAGGCCCGTGAGAAAAGCGGACTAGACTCTCTGGTGGTGTGCCGATGGTAAAGAATCCGGATCCAGAGGCCTGGGCCTGACGAGCAGTGAATCCTTGCGACGGAGTTTTTCCATACAAACTGAATCATATATCCGATTGGGTTTTTTCTTTGGCATCCTTGTGACCATGGCCCTCTGGGAGTTGGTATTCCCCAAAAGGACTTTTATGGTCTCCAAGGCGGGTAGATGGACGAACAACCTCGGGATCATCCTCCTGGATAACGTGATGATCCGCTTTCTCACACCGGCTGCCGCTCTCGGGACGGCAGTGGCGGCGCGTGAAAGCGGTTGGGGAGTGTTAAACCATTTCCATGTACCTGCAGCACCTCATGTTCCATTCGGTGCCCCTGCTGTGGCGGCTCCACATGGTGCACCATGCGGACCTGGATATAGATGTGACCACCGGTCTCAGGTTCCATCCCATTGAGATCCTCATTTCCATGGGGATCAAGGTGGCCGCGGTGGCCGTCATGGGGCCGCCGGTAACCGCGGTGTTGATCTTTGAAGTGATCCTGAACGGCACGGCCATGTTAAACATGGAAATGTGCATATGCCGCACGCCCTCGATCGAGTACTGCGGCTCCTGGTGGGATCGTATTTTCGGGACCTACCGTGCACAGCCTGTCGCAGGGCACCAGGGCATGACCATCGGGCTTGCCCAGTTCCGCGATCCAAAAAAGCTGACGCTCCTTCATCTTCTTGTTCTGCCCTTCACCGGATATCCCGGATCCTATGCCATCAACAAGAGCGGGATGGAGCCAGTGAAAAAGAAAAAGAAAAAGAAGGAATAATCAACATCTGGATACCTCGTATCTCCCTCCGCCTGGGATCTTCTCGAAAAGCCCCTGAACTATGATAACGGTCAGGTAACACAAATTTTCTGTGCATATTCGGCTGCGTGCTTTCTTCGCTTGAGTTGAAGGGAGGTGTTGACGGAAACAATGGTAGGTGCTAACAGTATTTCCATTAATTGGTAAGCAGTTGACGAAGACAAGTCCCCGTCAAGGGAATCTTTGCAAGGAGATGATCTGATGCGAAAAGAAAAGGACGCCCTCGGAGAGGTGATGGTACCGGAGGATAAGTATTTCGGCGCGCAAACCCAGCGCGCTGTGGGGAACTTTGATATCGGCCGGGAATATTTTCCCCCGGAGTTCATCCGTGCCCACGCGATAGTAAAAAAAGCTGCGGCGCGGGTAAACAGGACTCTTGGTTCGTTAGACCCCAAAATTGCGCAGGCCATTGAAGATGCTGCTGATGAAGTTATCTCCGGGAAACTGGACGACCATTTTCCCCTGGTGATCTGGCAGAGCGGGAGCGGAACCCAGTTCAACATGAACGTGAACGAGGTCATTGCCAACCGCGCCATTGAGATGCTGGGGGGAAAGATGGGGACAAAATCTCCGGTCCATCCCAATGACCACGTGAATATGGCCCAATCCACCAACGATACCATTCCCACCTCCATGCATATTGCCACGGTGGCCGCACTGGAGGGGCAACTGTTGCCGGAACTGGAGGCCCTGGAAAAGGCCCTTGCAGAAAAGGCGGAGGCTTTCAAGGAGATCGTAAAGATCGGCAGGACCCACTTGCAGGATGCCACTCCCCTGACCCTGGGGCAGGAGTTCTCCGGGTATGCCGCCCAGGTGAAGCTGGCCCGCGAGTCCATCCGGCATTGCCTGGATCACCTCTCTGAATTGGCAATCGGGGGGACTGCCGTGGGCACGGGATTGAATACCAGGGAAGGGTTTGACATGATGATGGCAGAAGAGATAAGCACAATAACCGGTCATCCGTTCCAGGTGGCACGGAACAAGTTCGCGGGCCTGGCTGCCCATGATGCAATCGTGGAGACGTCAGGTACTCTGAAGATGCTGGCGGCGGCGCTCATGAAGATCGCCAATGATATTCGATGGCTTGCAAGCGGGCCACGCTGCGGTTTGGGGGAACTTAATCTGCCGGCCAATGAACCCGGCAGCTCCATCATGCCGGGAAAAATCAATCCCACCCAGTGCGAGATGGTGACCCAGGTGGCGTGCCAGGTCTTTGGGAACGACGTCACCATCACCATGGCGGGATCCCAGGGAAACTTCGAGCTTAACGTCTTTAAACCGCTTATAGCCTACAACATCCTCCAGTCCGTCATCCTGCTTGCGGGCGCCTGTAAATCATTCAGGGAGCGGGCGGTGACAGGGACAGAGCCGAACCGGAAAAAGATTGAGTCTCATCTGAGAAATTCCCTGATGCTCGTGACGGCATTGGCGCCCCACATTGGGTATGACAAGGCAGCCGAGATCGCCCTTCGGGCGTGGCGGGAAGAAAAGACCCTGAAAGAAGTGGCGCTTGAGCAGGATTTTCTGACCGAAGATCAGTTTGCCCAATGGGTCCGCCCAGAGGACATGGTTGGGCCACTCAAAACGGGATGAGTCAGATCCGGATACGTGGGGAATTTTCTGTTAGCGCCTGCACGTGGCTTTCATTGATCCAGTGCGACCCTGCTCGGCCTCGAACACCATAGAATCATAGGAAAAACCGCGGCCGGGGAAAGAGGCTGGCCCTATTGAAATGATGCCCGAATTCTAAGTGGCAGCATGTGGCAAGTCAGGAGGTATTTTTTGAAATAAACGATTGATATTTAAATAGGGCATTGAGTAGATATGCTCAATGCCCTGAGTAAATTGTTATTAAATTGAAATTATTATGTTTTTAAGGCCTGTATCCAATACTTTGTTGGACCGTTTGCATGAAACCACGCGGTTTATCCAGGTTTTGATCGGCCCGCGCCAAACGGGAAAGACCACTCTTGCGCGTCAGATTCTCTCCCAGATAGATATTCCTTCACATTATGCCTCTGCAGATGAACCAGTCCTCAGGGACAGGAGGAATCTTCCTGGAAGAATTCCTGGGTTCGCCGGTGGTTCGCTGGCTCGGCTAAAAATAAACGACACAGAAACGGCCTTCGCAAACAGTAGAGGATACCGGCAGCTCAGATAGCAAATACACCAATCACATGGATGCCCTGGGTACTTTCTATCCGATGACGGGTAAGAGCGAGTATAAAGTATCCATTTCCCTATCCCCAAGTCAAACCCTGAGAACACC
>QMLQ01000238.1 GCA_003646815.1 Deltaproteobacteria bacterium
ATCAACAATCTCGGGAGAACCTATTCGAATCCTCCACCAAAGGTGAAGGGCTTATTCAAAACTGAGGGAACAGGAATGGAGGAAAAAGTGAGCTGGTTTACTGCGACGTTTATGTCATCCATTGGCAAGAAACTGGTGATGGCCATAACGGGCCTCAGCTTCTGCCTTTTCCTGGCGATGCACCTTGTGGGTAATTTCTTTTACTACGGTGGAGGTTCAGCGTTCGAGGGCTACTCCGCCCACCTCCACGAGCGTCTCATCCTGCTGCGCCTGGCGGAAGGCGGACTCATCTTTTTCGCACTGCTCCACATCCTTTTCGGTGGGATCCTGTATTTTCAGAACCTGGCCGCACGGCCCAAGGGGTATGTGATGAAAAAGAGTGTTATCAGGAAAACAACCCCTGGCGGTCAAACCGTATCGTCAAGATTGCAGGCATATACGGGACTCTACATCCTGGTATTCGTAATTATCCATCTTTTTGCGTTTACTTTTGTGGACAGAACCGCCGGCGGCGGATTGTACCGTATCGTGACGACAGCCTTTCAAGACCCTTTATATGCGGCCTTTTACGTGTTTTCCGTCATCGTCGTGGGTTTTCATATTAACCACGGGTTCTGGAGTGCTTTCCAGACCATAGGGGCTAATCATCCCAAGTACATGCCGGCCGTCAAGGTCATCAGCATGGTTTATGCCCTGATTATCGGTGCCTGTTTTTCCTCCATACCGGTTTTCATATTTCTGAGTGCGTAAGGAGTCTACCATGACATTGGATGCAAAGGTCCCGGGAGGTCCTCTCGAGACCAAGTGGGACAGACACAAGTTCGACCTGAAACTCGTCAGTCCCGCAAACAAACGAAAATTTGAAATTATCGTCCTCGGCACAGGACTTGCTGGCGGATCCGCATCTGCCACCCTTGCGGAACTGGGCTACCATGTCAAGTCATTCTGCCTGCAGGATACGCCCCGACGCGCCCACAGCATTGCGGCCCAGGGGGGCATTAACGCCGCCAAGAACTACCCCGGTGACGGGGACAGCATCTGGCGCCTCTTTTACGATACCATCAAGGGCGGGGATTTTCGCGCCCGGGAAGCCAATGTCTATCGCCTGGCGCAGATCAGCAACCAGATCATTGACCACTGCACGGCCGTGGGCGTTCCTTTTGCACGGGAATATGGCGGACTTCTTGCCAACAGGTCTTTTGGGGGTGCACAGGTTTCCCGTACTTTTTATGCCCGGGGACAGACCGGACAACAGCTTCTCCTGGGCTGCTACAGCGCAATGATGCGCCAGGTGGCTGACCACCATATTGAAATGCTTCCCCGGAGGGAAATTCTTGACCTGGTGGTTGTGGACGGGTGTGCACGCGGCGTGGTGGCCCGCAACCTTATCACCGGGGAGATAGAAAAACATGCTGCTCACGCGGTGATTATGGCTACCGGCGGATATGGCAATGCCTACTACCTCTCCACCAATGGCATGAATTCCAATGTATCGGCCATTTTCAAGGCCTACAAGAAGGGCGCGTTTTTCGCGAATCCCTGTTTTGTCCAGATCCATCCAACCTGCATTCCTGTACATGGAACCTATCAGTCCAAACTGACCCTGATGAGCGAGAGCCTCAGGAATGACGGCCGGGTCTGGGTCCCGAAAAACCCAGGGGACAAACGTCCACCCAATGAAATCCCTGAGGATGAACGGGACTACTATCTGGAAAGAAAATACCCGAGCTTCGGGAACCTTGTGCCTCGCGACGTGGCCTCCAGGAATGCAAAAGAGCAGTGTGACAAGGGCAAGGGAGTCGGCCCCACCGGCTATGCCGTGTACCTGGATTTCAGGGACCCTATCGAGCGGGACGGAAAAGAGACCATCAGACGGAAATACGGAAATCTCTTCGACATGTACGAACGGATTACCGGGGAGAACCCCTATGAAACACCCATGATGATCTACCCGGCGGTCCATTACGTGATGGGTGGCTTGTGGGTGGACTATAACCTCATGAGTACCATCCCCGGGCTCTTTGTGCTGGGAGAGGCAAATTTTTCAGACCACGGGGCGAACCGGCTGGGGGCCAGCGCCCTCATGCAGGGGCTTGCCGATGGGTACTTTGTCATCCCCTACACCGTCGGTGGCTACCTGGCGGGAACCTCCCTCTCAGAGGTCAATACCTCTCATCCCGCGTTTGAAGACGCTGCGCAGCAGGCCGTGGAAAGGACCCGGAAACTGTTGACATTGAAAGGGCACCGCACGGTTGATGACCTTCACCGGGAGCTCGGCCATATCCTGTGGGAGTACTGCGGCATGGCACGGACAGATGAAGGGCTCCTGAAGGCCAAAGAGCTTATTCCGCAATTGCGGGAAGAGTTCTGGGAAAACGCCATTGTTCCAGGGACATCCGATGATTTGAATCAGACCCTTGAACGCGCGGGACGGGTTGCCGATTTCCTGGAGTTTGCACAATTAATGGTGGAGGACGCCCTTTCCAGAAAGGAATCCTGCGGGTGTCATTTCAATGTGGCGTATCAGACAGAAGAACACGAGGCCCTTCGCCAGGACGATACATCGTGCTATGTTGCAGCCTGGGAATATACAGGCGAGGGAAAAACTCCAGTCCTTCACAAAGAACCGCTTGCGTTCGAGAATGTGCACCTAACCCAGAGGAGTTACAAATGAGCGGAACCATCAAACTCACCTTGAAAATCTGGCGTCAAGAAAATGCAAAGGACAAGGGCCACCTTGAGATCCATAAACTGAATGATATCGATACGGACATGTCATTTCTGGAAATGCTGGACGTCCTCAACGAAAAGCTCACCCTGGAAGGCAAAATACCCATTGCTTTTGATCATGACTGCAGGGAAGGTATCTGCGGCGCCTGCGGCGCTGTTGTGAACGGCTATGCCCATGGTCCCCAGCCGGGCACGACCCTTTGTCAACTCCACATGCGGCATTTCCACGATGGGGACACCATCGTCATAGAGCCGTTCCGGGCAAGGCCTTTTCCTATCGTGAAAGATCTGATGATAGACCGAAGTGCCTTTGATGTTATTATCCAGGCGGGAGGATATATCTCCGTGAATACCGGCCAGGCCCCCGAGGCAAACAGCATCCCCGTTTCAGCCGAAAAATCCGAGCTCGCCATGGATGCCGCCGCGTGTATCGGCTGCGGCGCATGCGTCGCAGCGTGCCCCAATGCCTCTGCCATGCTTTTTGTGGGAGCAAAAATATCCCACCTGGCGCTCCTCCCCCGGGGCAGAACAGAGGCCGCCAAGCGTGCCATATCCATGCTTCGAACAATGGATGAACTGGGGTTCGGAAACTGTACCAATCACACCGAGTGCGAGGTGCAGTGTCCCAAGGAGATCTCCATCACAAATATCGCTCGTCTCAACAGGGAATTTCTCAAGGCCAGCTTCGGATCAGCCGTGAAGTGAAAGAGCTATCAAGGCCTCGGGATGCAATAGAGGAGAAAACATGGCAAAACAAAAAGGTATCATTTCATTGAAAGCTGCATTCGAGAAATGGTCGGATGCTGTTTCAGACAAAATAAAGAAGTACCGGGAGAGGAAGGACAACTTTGTAAATAGTTCCGGTATCCCGATTAAACGTCTTTACACCCCACTTGACTTCAAGGACGAAGATTACCTGGAGGAACTGGGATTTCCGGGGGAATATCCGTTTACGAGAGGGGTACAGCCTACTATGTACCGGGGAAGGTACTGGACCATGCGTCAGTATGCGGGTTTTGCCACGGCCGAGGAATCCAACAGGCGGTACAAGTTTCTGCTCGACAAGGGCCAGACGGGTCTGTCTGTTGCCTTTGATCTACCAACCCAGATAGGGTATGACTCGGATCACGAAATGGCTATCGGCGAAGTGGGAAAAGTGGGTGTCGCCATTGATTCCCTGAGAGACATGGAGACCCTTTTTGACGGCATTCCTTTAGACAAAGTGAGCACCTCGATGACCATCAATGCCCCTGCAGCCGTTTTGCTGGCAATGTACATTGCAGTGGCAGAACAGCAAGGAGTGTCCAGCGACAAATTGAGGGGTACCATTCAAAATGATATTTTGAAAGAATATTCTTCCAGGGGCACCTATATCTTCCCTCCAAAGCCCTCTATGCGGATCATCACAGATATCTTCTCTTACTGTGCCGAACATGTCCCTTTGTGGAACACCATAAGCATCAGCGGGTACCACATCAGAGAGGCGGGGTCTACAGCGGTCCAGGAGGTAGCCTTCACCCTTGCAAACGGGATCGCATATGTCCGGGCAGCCCTTGATGCAGGCTTGGATGTAGACAAATTCGGACCAAGGCTGTCTTTCTTTTTCAATGCTCATCTGGACTTCTTCGAGGAAGTGGCAAAGTATCGTGCTGCGCGGCACCTATGGTCCAAGATAATGAAAGAAATGTTCCATGCAAAGAATCCCCGTTCCATGATGATCCGTTTTCACACGCAAACCGCCGGATGTACTCTTACCGCACAACAGCCCAAAAACAATATTGTGAGGGTGGCCTACCAGGCGTTGTCTGCGGTACTGGGTGGAACCCAGTCATTACACACAAACTCCATGGACGAGGCCCTCTGCCTTCCCTCAGAGGAGGCCGTGCAGATTGCCCTTCGCACACAACAGCTCATAGCCTATGAGACAGGAGTTGGGGATACTGTAGATCCCCTTGCAGGATCCTATTATGTTGAGGCGCTTACTCGCGAGATTTATGAA
>QMLQ01000239.1 GCA_003646815.1 Deltaproteobacteria bacterium
GTTATGCCCTGATAAACGTGGGGGCGGAAGAACTTGGCATCAACGCCATTAAAAACGGCGTTTCCATATTCAGCCGCGACTCCTCCTACGGGGGCAACCAGATCACGGAAGCCATCATGTCCCGGTTTGATCTTGAATTTGCCGAGGCGGAAAAGATCAAGCTGGGTGGAGAAAAGCTTGAAAACGAGAAGAGTGCTCTTGAAGAAATTTTTACTTCTATCATATCAGAATGGGTTCAGGAGATAAAACGGGCCCTTGATTTTCTGGCAACAAGCTACCCTGACGAAAACATCCAGAAAATCATGTTGAGCGGCGGATCATCCAGGATTCCCGGTTTCAGGAAATACCTGGAACTGGAGACCAATCTCCCGGTTGAGGAGATGAATCCTTTTGCGAACCTGCTTATTAATGAGAAAGCCTTTGATTCGAAATACTTGAGCTACATGGCATCCCAGGCTGGAGTTGCGGTAGGTCTGGCACTCAGAAGCATCGGTGACAAATGATTAGAATCAATCTCCTTCCTTTTCGGGCAGCAAGAAAGAAAGAAAATATCAAACGCCAGATCAGCGTCTATATTTTGACGCTCGTGTTTATGGTTGCCCTCATGGTACTTTTCTTTCTGCAGCTCAACAGCAAAGTGCAGACACTCAGGAGAGAGAAGGCAGGGATCCAGAAACAGTTAAAGACCTATGCCTCCACCACCCGGAAGATCAAGAAAATTAAGAAGCAGATCAAGGAAATTCGCGCCAAACTGAATATCATCCGTGACCTGGAGAAAAAAAAGACGGGTCCTGTTTTTCTCCTGGATGAGATCGCGGCCGCAGTGCCGAAAAACCGGCTCTGGCTTCGTTCACTCTCCGAGAAAAAGGGACTCCTGAAACTCCAGGGAACCGCTATGGACAATGAGACAATAGCCCTTTTTATGACAAACCTGGAGAAGGCAGAGCATATCACTACCGTTGATCTCAAGAATGCAAAGCTGAAGCATTTGAAAAAATATAAACTTAATGTTGTAGATTTTAACCTTGATTGCAAAACCTATTCTTTCAAGAAAAAGAAACCAAAAGGAAAACGCGGCCGTAAGAGATAGAGACGAGGCCCACTGATACACAGGATTTTCATGGTATGGAAGAAAGCCCGTTCCTAGAAAAAATTGAAAAGATGCGCATGGCCTACAGGGTCCTGATCCTGGTGGGAAGTATCGTCCTGCTTGGAGGTCTTTTTGTATGGCTCGTGGTCATTCCCAAAACGAGTGAAATTACACGGACCGAGAAGGAGATCGTGACCCTCAACCAGAAACTTGCCCAGGCCAGAATTCGTGCGAGAAATCTGAAAAAATTTGAGGCTGAACAGGCGACGGTCAAGGCCCAATTTCGGGAGGCATTGAAATTGCTCCCCAATAAGAGGGAAATCCCTTCCCTGCTCCGGAACATTACCCAGCTCGGCACGGATTCCCATCTGGCCTTCCTTTTGTTCAGTCCGAAGAAAGAAAAGACAAGAAATTTCTATATCGAAATTCCCGTGGCAATCAAGGTGAGAGGGACCTATCATGACGTGGCTGCATTCTTTGAAAAAGTGGGGAGAATGGAGCGCATCGTCAATATCCTCGATGTTTCCATGAAGCCGTCGAAACCACTTTCAACAAAGCTGATTACCACCTGCAACGCGGTGACCTATCGATTTAAAGGAACGAAGAATGCGAAGACCGGGGCAAAAAAGAAAAAGAAATAGCTTCCTGATAACGGCATTTCTTGCGTGTCTCTTTTTCATGGGTACGGAGGCCTGGGCCACCACCAAAATGATCTATAAGGCGCCCCGGAGTCTCAAGGATACGTCACTTGCCACCGGGATATCCCAGAAGCCCCTGCGTAGCCGTGGCATTGGCAAAAAGGCCGAAAAAACAGATCCATTCAAATCCTTTTTGTCCCTGCAGGAAGAGGCCAATGAGAAAAAAACAAAAAAAAGGCCCAGGACATACCTGGAGACCCTGGACCTTTCTCAGCTTGACCTGATCGCCACGATCATAGACCGGAGAGGAAACTGGGCTATGGTGCGGGATGCCAAGGGCGTGGGTCATGTTATCCGCAAAGGCACACGCATCGGCACCAATGAAGGCGTGGTTCGCGAAATCAGAGAGGGAGCAGTGGTTATCCGGGAAAAGCACGCTGACTTTATGGGCAAGGTGACCATTAAAGACGTGGTCAAAAAGATGCTGACCCGTCGTTAGGATGGGACGCTCGGGCGTTTCGCCCGAAAGAAAATTCTTTTTTGGAGATCGGGTATTTCATAAGGGAGACCACATATGTGCAATGAGTTGAATAAGAAACGGAAACTCCTCGGGTTTATTTACACGGGTGTAGCCCTGCTCTTCCTGGGATTCTATGGCTGTGCCACCGCCCCGACGAATTCTACGCAGAATCAGGGAGTCATTCCCCCGAAGGTTAAAGCCATTGCGGTCCAGTCTGTAAACGCTGACGAGACGCGGGTGGAGATCGTAGGTTCTCAACCCCTGCCCTACACTGCATTTAAGCTGATCGATCCCCCAAGGATCGTGGTTGACATCCAAGGCCTCCCTGATCCGCAAGTGCTCCAGACAAAGGCGGTTAACGATGGAAATGTGAAAAAAATTTCCATTATGCAGGAGAACTCAGACAAAAACGCCACCAGGCTGATGATCGTGCTCGCCCGGCCCATGGAATATAACATCGCAAAAAAACAGAATTCCCTCATGGTGAATCTCCGTTCCCTTGCGGCATCGCAGGGAGAGAAAGAAGAGGCGGCCGCTGCAACCGTGCAGGCCCAGCCCAAAACCACCCCTCCCGAAGAAAAGAAGCCCGTTCCAAACCCGCGGATATTTTTCAAACCCGGGCAGGAAAACCGGGTGCAGGTGCTGGGAGTGGATTTTACCATGCTCAATGGGGGCGAATCCCGTTTGACGGTGACAACGAGCAAGAAGGGTGCTTACGAACTCCAGCGCATCGGGCCGAAGGCTATCCGTTTAACCCTGGAAAACGCCACCATTCCACCACTCCTGATGCGGAGACTGGATGCAACCTATTTCAAGGGAGCGGTTGACCGGGTAAAAGCAAATCTCCTCCCTGAGAAGAAGCAGGTGGTCCTTGACTTGTCATTGCGGGAAATGGTCCCCCTTCATGTGGACCAGACCGACACCGCAATCTTTGTTGATTTCGGAAAAACAAAGATAAAGCCACGTGAAAAAAATCTTGTTCCAATCGCACTTTCGGAATCAGGGAAACAGCTCCATATGGGTCCTGCGGGTCACCCATCCATGCTGATGAAGCCCTCACGCCATACCAAGAGAAAAACGTATGGTGTCATAAAAAAGTATACCGGCGCACCCATGACTATGGACTTTGTCAATGCAGACGTGACAAACATCCTCCGCCTCATCGGAGAGGTGAGCAACCTGAATATCATCTGGGGCCCCAAGGTAAAAGGCAAGGTATCCATGCGGTTGCGCAATGTGCCGTGGGACCAGGCCCTTGATCTTGTCCTTGAAAATAATGACCTGGGGATGCGGCGAGAAGGAAATGTGATATGGATCGCAACCCGGAGCAAGATTGCCAAGATAGAAGCTGAAGAAAAGAAAAAGAGGGAGCAGGCGGAAAAAGAAAGAAAGAAAAGGCTGGAAGCAGAGAAGGAAGCAAAGAAGGCCGAACCGCTGATTACAGAATACCTGACGGTTAACTACGTGGATGTAAAGTCCATTAGCGACCTCATCAAGGAAAACGTGAAAGGACCGAGAGGCAAACTTTCCGTCGACACCGCAAACAAGACGATTATTATGACTGACACGGCCGCGAATATACAGGCCGCCAAGGAACTAAAGAAGCGTCAGGACAAACCGATCAAGCAGGTGATGATTGAGGCAAGGATCGTGGAGGCCAGGACCAGCTTCAGCCGGGAACTGGGAGTGAACTGGGGGGGCAGCTACCAGACCCAGCACAATCCCTGGGGATCAACAGGGGACGGCACCTATGACTATACATTTTCCACCAATTTCACTATTCCAGCGGCCACCACGGTCGGCATGAATTTCGTGAACACGGCAGCCACCAAGCTCCTCAATGCCCAACTTGCCCTTGCCGAGACCGAAGGGGAAGTAAAGACCCTTTCCGCTCCCAAGATCGTCACGCGTGATACCATCAAGGCAACCATTAAACAGGGGACCAAGATCGTCATTCCTTCAGGTACTGACTCCAACGGCAATAAGACCTATCAGCAGGTTGATGCCACCCTCAAGCTTGAAGTGACACCCAGAATTACACCCAACGATATGGTGATCATGAACATAGATGTCAGTGATGATTTCCCCGACTACGCGAACGCCCGCGGCGACAACGTGCCCATCAACACAAAAAATGCGCAAACAGAGATGATGATCGCTTCCGGCGACACCGTGGTGATCGGCGGTATTTACAAGGAAAACAAGAGCAGTACGGAAGAAGGCACACCGTGGCTCAAAAATGTACCCATCCTGGGATGGCTTTTTAAGACAAAAAGCAAAACCGATTCCAGGAGTGAATTGCTTATCTTCCTGACCCCTACAGTGGTTTCGGTTCCTGGCCAGATGTAAATGGATCAAGAGAGGTTGTGCGAACACGGTGGACTAAACGATTCAGTTGCGGCCCGTATTCAGTGGGGAATTCTTGCAGGCCTTTTCTTCTGTCTTTTCTTTTTCGGCTGTTCCGCCAATAAACAGCTCAA
>QMLQ01000240.1 GCA_003646815.1 Deltaproteobacteria bacterium
CGTGAGGAGCGGATGTAAAAGTACAAGGCACCCAGGTAGAAAAAACCCACCAGAGCATCTTTCTGTCCCAGGACCCAGGCGGCCACCTCCACATGGCCGGGATGCAAAGCAAAGATCCCGGTTGCGGCAACTGCTCCCAACCACCAAGTTGAAAGCCCCCGGAGCTTGTGTACACGCTCCAGCAACAAGCTCACCGTCAGATAAAAAAAGATGACCGTACCCAGATAAAACGCCAGGGATACCAGATGGAAAGCAAGCCATGAAGATCGCTCAGCCCGTCCGGCCAGTAAGGTGGAGACCAATTCCCTAACCGGCTGGTAAGTGGCGCTGAAGCTCGGTTTCAACAGGTTGACTAGCCCTGCAGGCTTAAAACCTTCACCGTAAACTTGCGTTCGCAGGAGCGCATCATCCCAGTTTACCGGGCCGTAATCCAGGCAGCGGCTGTAAAGAAGGGCTGTGGCCAATAAAATCAAAACCAAGTAAAACCGGCGGCTTTTGTTGTTACTGAATCGATCGTCCATAAGTGGTTTGTTCTTTCTTGCGCGGGATTCAGTTCCGCTCAGGCTGCATTTGATCCAGGAGCTGTTTTAGGGTTTCCATATATTGTGCGGCTTCCGGGATATCGCTGCAAAGGACCAGAGCTGTTTCAATGCTTCGGCGGGCCTGTGCAAGCTTGCCTTGTTGCCGATAAAGGCCTGCCAGGTTGACCCAGGCCTCGATGTAACACGGGTTCAGCCTGAGGGCTTTCCGATAGGCCCTCTCAGCCTGGTCCGGCAAGCCCGCATCAGCCAGGGCCAGGCCTAAATTGCTCAAAAGCTTTTCCCTGTCGGGCCCTCCCAGCTCCAGGGCCCTCCGGTAGGCCTTGACAGCTTCATGCGCAAACCCGGCCTGGTGATAGGCCACCCCAAGGAGCACAAAACTTCTGTAATCCTCGGGATCCAGCCGGATGGCTTTTCTGAGGGATTCGATGGCTTCAGCGTTCCTTGAGGTGAGAACCTGCAAGTTTCCCAGCATGCGCCAGCAAGCAGCATCAAAGGCCGGTTCTTCTTTGCCGAGGCTCACCAGTTCCAGTGCCAACTCCAGACGCCCCAGACGCTGCAAAGTTCTGCCCAGGTCACACCAGACTTCCCCGGAGACCCGGTGTGGACTGAGTCTGGCCGCGGTTTCCAAATCAGCAACGGCCCGGTCTTCGAATCCCCGGGCAAGCAGCAGCTTGGCCCTGTTATAGTAGGCTTTCCACTTCGCTTTTCCCCCCAGGCGGATGGCCTTTTCAAAAGCGGCAAAAGCAACAGAATCCTCACCCAGGTTGGCTTCTGTTATGCCCAGATTGATCCAGGCTTCCGCTCTGTCGGGGCAAAGCTTCACGGCGCGGGTAAAATTGGCCAGCGCTTTTTGCTCCTGTCCCACCTTGCGCAAAACCACCCCCAGGTTGACATATGCATCGCCGTAGGCGGGATTTATTTCAAGCACCTTCTGGTAACCCTCCATCGCCTGCTGGAGCATACCCCTTTTCTGGTAAGCCTCGGCCAGATTGAAAGTGGCCAGATCATGCCGGGGATAAATTTTTACCACCCTGGACCATAAATGAATTCCATCGCGCCAGTCGAATTCTCTCTGCAGACTCAGCACAGCCCAGCTCGCCACAATTACCACCATCAAAATCCGTACAACCAAAGGGTACAGTTTGTGGGGGGAATTCAGGTAGCGATCTCTTAACTCATTGTAAAACAGCGCTACCAGCAGCCCGAACCCCATACTGGGAAGGTAAAGATAACGGTCGGCCATAAGGGTGCTGGTGGTAACCAGTCCTGAGGTGGGTAAAAGGGTGGCTGTGAACCATACCAGGCCGAGGAGGGCCAGGACCTTTGCCCGCACCAGGCGCAAGAAAGCCCACCCGGCTCCAGCCAGAACCAACGCCGCAGCGGCCCCTGCTGCCAGAGGCGCAGCGTCCGGAACCGTCATGGGATACCTGCAGCAAAGATTAACCGGCACTAAGAGCTTGAGCAGGTATTTCCCCCACAATATCGGCACGGTGAACACACGAGCCACAATGGCTGGCTCCTCAGGAGAATCGATCCTCACCGTGGAGATTAAAGTGAGCTGAAGCCCCAAAGCAAGCGCAGGCAGGAAAAACGGAAGAAGCCTGATCCCCATGCGAAAAAATCTCTCACCCCCCGCTTCACCCCTTTTATCAGCGACAAGCACATCGTAGCCGGCTAGCAGAAGCGGCAGCGCGATGGCCCCGGGCTGAGCGGTCAATGCACACAAAAAGAGCAGCACACTGAGCCAGTAGAACCTTTCTCCGCAGCCGGCTCTAAAGCGCAAGTAGAAAAAAAACGAACCCAGGAAAAAAGCCCCCATCAATGTCTGTTTTCCCCCCTGAAGCCAGGAGACAACCTCCACATGTACGGGCATCAGGGCGAAAGCGGCCGCAGCCACAAAGGCCAAATTTGCGCTCGAGCGCCTCAAGCGATGACCGCCGTGCTGGGCAAGCAAATATTCAACCACTATGTAAAACAAGAAAATGTTCGCTAAATAAAGCAGGATGTTGAAAAGGAGATATCCAAAGGGTCGGGCACCGTTGGCGGCATACACCACTGCATAACTCAGGGTGCGCAACGGTTGGTAGCTGGCTGTGCCGCCTGCAGAGGGTAGAAACATCCGAGCCAGGTTACCCGGCGAAAGCGAACGGATCTCCCTGTTCGAATAAATCAGGGCATCATCCCAGCCCACATAGCCATTTTCAAGCGAGGGAAAATAAAGAGCAGCAACAAAAAGGAGCAAAAGCACCAGCTTAAGCTGCGAAGGAACATTCAGGCCGCCGCCTGAGCTGGCTTGCCAAAGGATCCGAGTTCTGATTTTTTGCATTTCCAACAACCCAGCCTTGGGGTTTTCAGTGAAGTATAACGGCAAAGTTTCCGGAATGCAAAAATCAGACCTCTTCCTCCTAGGCCTTGATACTAGTAGATGGGATAAGACTCAACTGGCTTTCCAATTGAGCAGTGATTGAATGCAATTGTTCCACAGTTTGTTCCAAGGAAACCCCGTTCCCTCTTTCGGCTGAAGCCAGTCGAGCCAGAAGCTGCTGCATCCTGGCCAGCGGGGCGACCTGGGCCTGGAAGCCCAAATCCTCGGCAAGAACAAGCATTTCATTCACCTGCCGGCTGAGTCGCCGAGAGATTTTCTTTGGGGAAGCCCGGCGGAGAGCTTCCAAACTATTTCTGACAAGATCAAGACCCAGCCTGCACTGTTCCTTGAAATAAGCTTCCACAATGGGCGCAACATCTTCAGCACCCTCAACCTGGAGAGTCGAATCCTGGCTCTCGATATGGGGGCCAGCCTGGGGGGATGCTTTCTCTTCCGGAGGTTCCGTCTGAGAATCTTGAATTTTACCGGTGGGTTCTTCCAGCTCGCAAGAAGGTTGTATCTCTCCTTTCTCATCCGGGGCGGCTGCTTGAGGTGCCGGCTCCGCTGTTGTTTCCTGATCGACGTGAGCTGAAGGCTGCGAGGAGCCGGATTTTTTCATCAGGCCGCTTACCCGGGAAAACCACTCATTCACCGAGCGGGAAATATCGTTTTCCTCCTTCTTTACAGACTCTTGCTTAACAGAGCTCTCCGAAACAGAAAAGAGATCCGCCTCTTGTCCCGGGTAGCCAGTCTCCTTCGGCTTTCCAGTTTCCTTATCTTCCACCTTTTCACTTTGCAGACTGCTGCCAAAAGCTGCGCGGCGGTATTTTTCCATCAGTTCCCGCCAAAAGGAGGGAAAAGTTTTCCGGATGTCTCCGGAGGCCAGTTCCGCCATATTCCGTAAAAGAGTTTCCAAAGTTTGCCGTTCTCCGGGGCTTAACCCTTGATCTAGTGCTGCGGCTGATTTCAAGGATGAATAAATGATTTCAAACATCTCAGTATACTCTTTCACCGGAAACAGTTCATCAGCCCCCCAAAGGGTCTTCCAGCTCCGGTAGAGATCTTCCAGAAGGTCCAACGAGAGGCTGCCGGTTTCCAGTTGCTGCAACTCCCCCTGCAGGATATCCACTACCTTGCGCGCCTCGAGTTGAAAGTAGAGCTTGCGCTCCTGTTCATTCATCCGGGAAGTTGATCCCTCAGGCTCTGAAGAAGACCGGCCGCTTGAATTCCCGCCGATATTAAGTTCGAGGTTCCGGCTGAAAATCGAGCCCCCGTTGGCTGAATCACCCTTGAGCTCAGAGCCTGACTGGGTTTTATCGCCCGGTTTTTCCCAGGAAGGTTTCTCTATTTTCATAGGGAACACTCCTTGTTTACATCAACTCCGCGATCCTTTGCCATGGATCCTTTTTTTCCTCTTCCATGATCCTGACCACCCGCCTCAGGAAGGAGAGGTAAGCCCCGCTGTATTCTTTTCTTCTCAGGCCGCAAACTGTCACCGCCCGCAAGAAAGCGAACGGTTCGCCCAAGTCAAGGCGCAAGCCTTCATGGACAATGGCGGCCACCTTGCCTCTGGCGGCAAGCTCATTGAGCGGCGGTGTCTGATAAAGTTCGCGGTCGGTATACTCAGGTAACAGTCTTTCCACCTCCCTGAAAATATCACTGGTATAGAGGTACCTTCCCATGGAAGCCAGATTGCTGGGTTGAGTTCCTGGCTCCGGTTTCTCCACCAGTGATTTGACCTCGA
>QMLQ01000241.1 GCA_003646815.1 Deltaproteobacteria bacterium
AATAAATGCAGTAGGCGGCAACCATGTAAAAGGCGGTGTGGGCGATATTGACGATCCGTGCCACGCCGAAGATGAGGGAAAACCCGATGGCCAGAAGGGCATAGATGCTTCCGCTTATCAACCCATTTACGATTATATCCAGGAGCATACGACCTCTCGAGAGCGGAACCCCTCGCCACGCGCTCGTCATGGGAGCGGGCGAGAGATCCAGAGAGATGAAGAGAATCGTTATTTCTTATACTTGGCGATTACCCAGGGCGGGATCTTGTATGGAACAATACCCTTGTAGGTAACCTCGGGTGCGCCTTTTGCGGCCTTCCAGTGATAAGGCCACACGCCTCGCATTGTTCCATTCTGCCACTGGACACCAAGGCTGGTAAGGTATCCCGGGCCCCATTTGATGTCATGGAGGGGGTGTCCTTTTGCATCTTTGAAATAGGCCACGGTGCCCGACGGTACCTTGTAGACGCGTTTTTCCAGCACGCTCACCAGCTTATCAGCGTCCAACGTTCCGGCCATTTCAATGGTAGGTGCAAGGCTATAGACTATGGCGGTGTAGGTATCTGCCGTGTAGGTCGGAGTTGTACCAAATCTTTTCACATAGCCTTCCACAAAGGGTTTGGTAAGATCATTGTACTCAACACCCCGGCAGTAGGTGTTGAGCGTCGTCACATAGTCACCTTTCCCCTGTGTGGCGTCCCAGAACCCATCTTTCTGGGCTTCGACATTAATTCCCACTTGGACAGCGGGGATCTTCAGTTCTCCGGCCTGTCTGGCAAAAGTGATGCCCACCGAGGATGAAAATGTGGTGAAGATGAGTTGTGCCCCCGAGCGCTGAATGGCGGAAAGCTCCGCTGTGACATCCGTGGCTACGGGAGAGGGTCTCCAGACCCCGACGAGTTCCATTCCAAACTTGGGGAGTACCTTCTTGGCGGCACCGATCATCGGTTCAACCCACATGGCCTTCTCACCTACAAAGGCCACCTTGATCTTCTGTATACCAAGGGCTTTTCGCAGAATCGCTCCTACCGTGGCCACCTGGATGAAACACGTCTTCCCCAGGTAATGGGAGTTAAAAGGGGTGGCTCTGAAAAAATATTTGTACCTCTTGTAATTCTTGCCTACCTTGAGGCAGAGTTCCGGGTGGGCGGCTCCACAATCAATAAAGATCTTCTTATAGTCCATGGCAATGTCCTACATGGCCAGGACCGCCTCCGATCTGAATCCGCCTACAATGAAATCTACCTTGTTCCGGGTTATGATTCGTTCCATGGCATTAGTGGCATCGGTAATGCTCAAGAATTCATTGGAGTCGGCCTTGATGAGCTTAACCTTCATCTTTTTGTTGCCCACCTGGATTCCACCCTTGGCATTCAGTTCCTCGGCAGCCATGGTAGCCCCGTTCCAGTGACCTTTGCCCTGTACAAAATTCATTGGACCAATGACGCCTATCTTGATGACATCAGCGCCCCAGACCGGAAGGCACATGGCCATGGCCAGAAAAATGGCCCAGAAAAGGCCCCATCCCAAGCTGTTCTTTTTCATAACTCCTCCCTCCTTTCAGGCATTGTGGATTAGCACCACTCCTTTTCCTTCACGCACCTTCATTCGCGCGAAGGACCGTGAGAAATGTGGTTAAATGCAAAAAGGCTGACAGTATCAGAAAGCTATTTTCCCCACTCCATGTGGGAATAATATGGCCTCTCGGCCCAATATTCAGGGAGTTTGATAACAGTTGGGGTTACACTCATGAGTTTCATTTGAAGATGGCCTTTGGAACTAAAATCAGATGAATCAGTTATAAAAGACCTCAAATTACTGCGGAATGATTTGTAGGACTGATTATTGCGTATGTCAACGATTGGTTTCTGATATCTCATTGATTTTTACGATATAGCGTAGATATTGCAATGTCAAGATGATTCGATGTCCGAGAGCCGCGCCCCGACCAGGGCCCGGACTAACCCGGATTTCTCACCAATAATCTGCTACGATGGCGGATAGCCCCATGCCTACTGCGTTGCACGAAGAAAAATGACCTCGACGTACTGCAAGTATCCCTGCGGCCATTTTCCTGCATGCGCCTTGTATTCATAGGGCTCTCCACCCTCTCGCGACGGAGATCGGTGAGAAACCCGGGCTAGAACATATCAGATACCGGATTAAAAAGCCTGCTCAGGAATATCCATGGCCGAGGTATCTTCCTGCTGCAATGCCATGTGCCGGGCAAAGACATTGGGCAGGATATTGCGGCAGAAGAACTTTGCTGTCTGCATCTTTCCCCGGTAGAAGATCCCGTCTGCAGAATCAGCTTTGACATTTTCGAGCTTTTCACGGGCGATGATTCCCTGCTCCAGCATAAGCTGGGCCATGAGTGTTTCGGCAAAACATTCAAGAAAGCGCTTTGAGGTCAACGGGATCAACTGGAACCGCTGCTCCTGGAAATACTGCATATACCGCATGGCAAAATCACCCGTGGCCTGGCTTGCCTTGAAAAGCAGTTTGAAATCCGGGGCAAAATCAGCATCATCCTTGTGTGTACCGGTGAAGGTCATGACTTCCTGGACCCATCCCTGAAACATCTTGCCTCCCTCCAGACCGAGCTTTCGGCCCACCAGGTCAAGGGACTGGATGTAATTGGTTCCCTCCCAGATGGAAGAGATCAGGATATCCCGTGCATACTGCTCCACCGGAAATTCACTGCAGTAACCCACTCCCCCAAGGACATGAATGGCCTCCCGGGTCAACAGGTACCCGAAGTCCGTGCAGTAAGCCTTGACAAGGGGCGTGAACAATTCCACCTGCCCGCCGGCCTTTTTCCGGGTGGTTTCATCAGGATCGAACTGTGCCATATCAATCAGATAGAAAAGCTTGCCGATCATGGCCCGCATGGCCTCGGTGCCGCCTTTCAGGGTCATGAGTGCCCGGCGCACGTCCTCGTGCTGGATGATAGGTACCCGGTCTCCCTTTCGATTGGTAAACGGAGGTCCCTGGATACGCTCTTTGGCGTACTGGCGGGCCGTATCGTAACTGCTCGCCGCCAGTCCCAGGGCCTGCACGCCGCAGCCCATCCTTGCCTCATTCATCATCTGGAACATCTTTGCCATTCCGGAATGGGGCTCGCCCAGCAGGATGCCCCGGCATCCGCCATTTTCGCCGAAATTCATGGTGCAGGTGGGGGACCCATGGATGCCCATTTTATGTTCCACGCCACCGCAAAATACGTCGTTTGGTCCTCCCAGTGAACCGTCCGGGTTCACCCAGATTTTGGGCACGATAAACAGGCTGACGCCCTTGGTTCCCAGGGGAGCTCCTTCAATCCGGGCGAGGAGCAGATGAATAATGTTTTCAGTCAAATTATGTTCGCCGCACGTGATGAACCGTTTTGTCCCCTCTATTTTGTAGATACGCGGATCAGAAGAGTCAGGATCAGGAACCGCCTTGGTGCGCATCCAGCCCACGTCCGAGCCGGCGTCAGGCTCTGTCAGGCACATGGTCCCTCCCCAGACTCCCGTATACATCTTTTCCACAAAAAGGTCCCGGTCCTCGTCCGTGCCGAAGTGCTCAATGAGCCGGCCGTTTCCCACGGCCAGGCCGGGATAGGTCATAAAGGCCATGTTGGCGCCGGTAAATAATTCCCCCAGCAGACCACCCAAGGTAGCGGGCAGCCCCTGCCCCCCAAACTCCGGCTTACTGGAGACTGCCATCCAGCCGTTTTCGGCCATGACTTTCCAGCAGTTATGGAATGATGCGGGCACGGTCACGCTGCCGTCCTCAGAATAGATGACACCCTCACGATCACCATCCTGCATGGCAGGCCCAAGCTCTTCCCGGCAGACCTTGAGTGCCTCATCAATGATCATGGCAAAATCATCCATGGAGAAGTCTTTATAAGGTTCATAGCTGAGAATCTTTTCCAGATCCATGTGCTCGGCAAGCACGAACTTCAGGTCTCTCGGATCTCTCCGAAAATAATTTATACCCATAGTTTCCTCCGAAACTGTAATATCAATCCTACCAGTCGTACTCTTCATTCTCGATGATTGTGGCTACTCCCTGACCGCCGCCAACACATGCATTGGCGCATCCATAGCGGCCGCCCTTCATTTGAAGTATCCTGGCAAGGGTTCCCACAAGGCGGATACCGGTCGCGCCAAGAGGATGGCCTATTGCGACGCCGCCCCCCATCACGTTGACCCGTTCCGGATCAATCCCGAGTTCCTTGATGCAGTTCAATGTCACGATGCAGAATGCCTCGTTAATCTCCCAGAAATCAATGTCGCTAGCCTGGAGCCCGGCCTTTTCAAGGGCCTTCCTGCTTGCCGGCACAGGGCCTTTTCCCATGACCGTCGGGTCCACACCGGCAAATCCGATGGAACGAAGCGTGGCCAAGGGTTTAATGCCCTTCTTCTTCGCAGTCTCCTTGGACATGAGGATCATGGAGGTAGCGGCGGCATTCAAGGGCGAAGAGTTGCCTGCTGTGATAACTCCATCTTTCTTGTAGGCCGGTTTCAGGGTAGTCATCCCTTCAAGGGTTGCTTCTTCCCGAATGGCTTGATCCCTCTTCACGGTCAGGACACTCCCATCGTCCTGCTCAGCCTCC
>QMLQ01000242.1 GCA_003646815.1 Deltaproteobacteria bacterium
GCCGGATCAAAAAAATCGATATCCACACTCACATAATAGTCACCTTCCTTAAAAAAGGAAGGATCGGGATCGGACAGCCATGCTCTCAGCTCCCGCGCAGTCAGTGCATTCACTCCATTTTTCTCCATCCACGCGATGTCCGGACCCGAATTTGTGAGACCCCGCATGCCCAGGATCGTCACTGACTCTGCCAGGCCCTGCTCCATGATCAGCAGAACAGGGCTCCCGTGGGTAAAGGAACTGTAACTGATTCTATCACAATCAACATGGGTATCAAAATGGACATAGTGGATTTTCCTGCCCTTCATTGCCCGTACCACGGGATAGGTGATGGAGTGATCCCCTCCCGCGATGGCCGGCACAGCTCCTCCATCCACAATCGACGTTACAGTCTTTGTTATGACGTCCCAGTTTCTTTCCAGGCACAGGGGCTCAATCGGGATATCACCCCCGTCGACCACCTTTTTCCCTTGAAGAATCCACTTCCGCCTGTCCGCGTCATAGAAACGCCCTTCCACTCCCTCGTAACTGTAAAACATGGAAGCATCGCGAATTGCGCGGGGGCCGAACCTGGCTCCGGGCCGGTAGGTGGTCCCTTCATCATAAGGAATGCCCAGGAATACCGCATCAACGTCACTCCCCGGCTCCCACACGGAATACCCCGCGAATGTAGCGATCCCGGTGAAGGGAAGATTTTCCTTTGGTGGTGAAAAGGGTGATGGTGGGAACATGATGTATCTCCTTGGCGATTAAAAATCTCCCATATAAGCGGCTGTCCGCGGCACCCGAACCGCGTCCTCCAGCACCTTATCGGCCAAGGCCAATCGTTTGTCTTCGGATGATCCCTCTTTGATGCGATGTTTCATCTGTCCGGCCCGCAGGGTCAATGCGATTTTATCCGGCTCCTTGAAAACAAGGGCGCCGAAGTGACATTCTGCAACGCACGCCGGACTGCCACCGCACAGGTCACATTTGTATGCCTTGCCCGAGGCATACTGTTCGATCATGCCGTAGGGACAGGCGGACACGCATTCACCGCACCCGGTGCATTTTCCCGCGTCCACCACGACAATACCCCGCTCATTGCGAAAAATAGCCTCTTCAGGGCATGCCTTCAGGCACTCCGCATTGGCACATTGGAAACAGATATTGGGCACGGAATACCCTTCAAGGGGAAAATTGCTCACCACTATCCGCGCCTTAGAAGGCATGAACATCCCTTCCTTGACCGCCGAACACGCATACACGCACCGGTTGCAGCCGGTACAGAGATTAGGTATTGCAAGCAGGTGTTTTTCCATTTAATCCTCCACAATTTCTACAGATTGTCCAGCCCCAGTTCCTTGAGCTTTTCCTGCCGGGGTATGCCCTGTTCGTCCCATCCGCGCAGGTGGTAATAAAGCGCTTTCATCTCCTCCAGATCTTTCTGGCTCAGAACCCTGCCCGCGTGAGGACCCCCCTTCAGGGCCTTTTCGGTCAATTTCCCTGACAGGGTATCATGGGCTGCCGTAAACCCGGCCCGCAGGTTGAAAAGCCGGGTCAGGTTCCAGATCCTTTCTCCCGCTTTAAGCAGATCCTTTTCCGATACCTGGCGGCCAAGACCGGCGGTGAGCAGTTCCGCCATGATTTTCAGGTCCACAGACCCCCAGAAATCACACAGGCACAGGGACCACTTGGCCGCATTGGTGTTCTGTCCGTCCATAACATCCCGGGCCATTGGTTTCAGCCTGAAAGGATCTTCGGAAAAAATGGTAAATGCCCGCAAATGGCATGCGCCCCGTTCACTGGTGGCATAGGCGAGCCCCATCCCGTAGCTTCCCCTGGGGTCATAGGCCGGCATTTCAAGGTCCTTGGAATGGGCGGTGGCATCCTTCTGCCCCAGTTTTTCTGAGAGCTTTGCCGCCCCCAGGGCCAGGTCCTTCCCCCGGGGCGTGGACAAATGGGCGATTTCCTCGATCACGGTGAGATACTCTTTGGGTTTCCCGAACGAAAGGCCGTAGTCCCGGATGCCTGATTCACTCATCTCCATGGCCAGGGCAATGGTGGCACCGGCAGACATGGTGTCAAGTCCCAGGTCGTCACACAGCCGGTTGAACCGCATCACCTGTTCAAGGTCGTTCATCTCACAATTGGAGCCTCCCATGCAGAGGGTCTCATATTCCGGCCCTTCCACCTGGACGCCGTTTATCGAAGTAAAGTTGCCGCATCCCAAGGGACAGGACGCGCATGCACGATCTCCAATTTTGACCGCGTTAATCGCTTCGGAATCAAGCTTGTTCCGGCCCGGGTTGATGCCCGCTGAATAATTCCTGGTTGGATGGATACCCATTTCATTGGTTATATCCATGAGCACGGGGGTGCCTTCATTCTTGGCCCACATGTTGGCTTCTGTAAGGAGGTTGGATTCCTTGTAATCGGTTACTTTGCCCCAGAACACCCCCATGTCCGCGACCTGGACGCCACCCGTTCCTTTGACCGCAATGGCCTTCAGGTTTTTTGAGCCGAAAATCGCACCGGCCCCGGCCCGGCCCATCTGACGATAGGCTTCCGAACCAACGCAGGCGTACGGAACCATGTTTTCGCCTGCGGGACCGATGGAGAGGCTCTTTGCCCCGTGCCCCATCTCGCTCTTCAGCCATTTTTCGGTCTCAAAAATGCCTTTGCCAGAAACAGGTGCAGCGTCTTCCAGGCTTACGTGATCGTCCTCGATGCGGAGGTACACAGGACGATCGGCCTTCCCGGTAATCACAACGCCGTCGTATCCAGCGAACTTGACCTCCGGTCCGATGGCCCCGCCCACGTTGGACTCGAATATGGTCCCCGTGTGGGGTGATTTCGATACCAGGCAGGTACGGGAAGAGGTGGGGACCAGGGTTCCGCACAAAGGCCCGGTCATGATCACCAGCGCGTTTTCCGGGGAAAGGGGTTCAACCTTCGGGTCAACCTGATCAAAGAAATACCGTGCCGCCAATCCCCATCCCCCGATATATTTATTGAGCCATTCTTTCCGGGTGGGCCTGCTCTCAATCTTGCCGGAACTCAGATCCACAAACAATACCCGGCCCGCGTAGAGATGCATAGCCTCTTTTCTTCTCGGCAAGTCAATGGTCTTAAACACGTCCTCCAGCCTGTTGAGGACTTCGTCCAGAATTTCCTGGGGGATATTCAGGGCAGGCTCGAAACGGATCGTCTTGGCATTGGTCAGGGTCCCCGCGGTGATGACTCCTCTGGAAAAAAGGCCTGACGCGACCTTGTACCCGATGCCGTCGGTGGGAAATTCCATCCCGATAAGCAGTCCCAGGCCCCGTGCCTCGGCCAGGACTCCCGGGTACCGGTCCTGAAACTCTCTTAGATGCTTCAATACATACTCGCCTTTGCGCTTTGCCTGGCCTGCCAGGTCTTCTTCCAGGAGCACGGTGATGGCTGCCAGTGCCGAAGCACACGCCAGCGGGTTTCCTCCGGTGGTGGTGGTGTGGATGAAGGGATTTGGCTCCATGCACTCCCATATTCTTGCGGTGGACAGAAAGGCGGACATGGGGACCACGCCCCCGCCGAGGGCTTTACCCAGACACAGAATATCAGGCGCCACATTCCAGTGATCAAGCCCGAAAATCCTCCCGGTCCGTCCCATGCCCGTCTGGACTTCATCCGCGATTAACAACACCCCGTAATGATTGCAGATCTCCCGTAGGCGCGGCCAGTAATCCTCGGGCGGAACCACGGCTCCCGCTTCTCCCTGGACCGGTTCCGCCACCACGGCCGCGATGCCGTCACCCACCGCTTTTGCCGCGGCCAGGGCCCTTTCGACCGCCTCCGCATCACCGAATGGCACGTGGCGGACACCTTCCAGGAGGGGAAGTAGCGGCTCACGGAATATCTTTTTCCCCATGAGTGAAAGAGAACCCAGGGTTTTGCCGTGAAACCCCTTGAGCATGGCAATGAATCCCTTCTTTCCGGTAAAGAGTTTTGCCAGCTTCATGGCCCCTTCCACGGCCTCTGTGCCCGAATTGGCAAAGAAGCCGTACTGGATCTTCCCCGGCGTAATCAATGCCAGGACCTTTGCCAGTTGCGCCCGCAGGGGGTCAAGCATCTCCTGGCTGTATTGAGGTGATCGGTCCAACTGAGCCTTTACCGCAGCGACAATTTTCGGGTGCCGGATGCCATAGGAATAGAGTCCGAATCCTCCAAGGAGATCGAGGAACTCCCGGTCCAGGGCATCCACCAGAATGGATCCGTGTCCTGTCCATTCGGTCACGGCAAAACTCGTGGCCTCAGTCACTGATTTACGGTAATCCAGAAACCCCTTGTTGATGTGGTCACGAAAATTGCGGACTGTCTTCTGTGCTATTTCCTTCCGGAGCTCCAGCGGCGTTTCATGGGGCGGGGTAAGGATGGTGTCTACCATAAAACGGGCCTCAGTCAATGCAGCGGCAATATCCCTGCCTTTGTAGTCGCTCCTCAGATCTTCATCGAAATCACGCATAAATATTCTCCTTTGGTCACTATCGCATCAGATTCTTTCCCACTGAGCCACAGAGAGCATCCAGGTTCCCTCTTCTGCCCGATCGCGATAAACCTACCGGACAAGAAAACTGTTCTTTA
>QMLQ01000243.1 GCA_003646815.1 Deltaproteobacteria bacterium
GCCGGCTTGTTGTTGTGTGAAGTGTGGCGGAAAGGTGTGTGGTCGGAAGGGCCCGATTTTGCAGAACAGGACTTTAAAGGGCGTGCCATATCCCGCGATGAGGCCCTGGAATGGATGCGGAGTTGTTTCAAGGAAAAGAAAGTGTAGGGGCGGAGAAATCCGGGGCTAGGGCTGGTGTTCCTTTCGAAGCAGGTCATTGACGGTTTTTACGGGGTTGAAGGTGACCAGGGGAACATCCACAAAGACCGTATTCCAGTGTGCCATGCCTCCATTCCAGAGCCCCGGCAGTTCCAATGCCTTGAGATCTTTTCCATCTTTGGATTTCCGGGAAATAAACACCGCCTCATGGTCGACGAATTGATTGAGTGCGAAAGGGCGGCCTTTCCAGTCTTTTATTCCGCAAACCAGGTCCACCGGGTTGAAGTGGGTCGATGAAGAAACGATTTCTTTCTGTTCTTGAGACTGGAGATCAACCTGGGCCTTCTCCACAATCTGGCAGGAACGATTTCCATTCCTGTCTTCCACCCAGAAGGGACCGCCGCCGGGTTCGCCCACATTTCTGACCATGCCGCAAACGCGAAGAGGACGGTTCAGTTTTTTCAGGAGATAGTCGCGGTGTTCCTGCGCATCTTGCTTTCGAATTTCATCTGAAATATCCATGCACAGTTCTTGCTCTGCAAACTCTCGCACTTCGTCCAGGAATCTTATTGATGAGGTGCCCTGCGCCAGCTGTTCGAGGTAGTTGAAGGAGAGGGCCTGCAGGTGGATAAAAAGGCCTCCCAGGATCTTTTTCCATTGAAAGGTGGGGGGTTTCAGGCGGTCCGGCACAACATTGTCAATGTTTTTTATGAAAATCATGTCAGCGTTGAGATCACCGAGATTTTCAATAAGTGCACCATGCCCGCCTGGCCGGAAGAGCAGGCGGCCGTCTTCCAGCCTGAAAGGGTGATTTTGAAGATTTACGGCAATGGTGTCGGTCTTCTTTTTCTGGAGTGAAAAACCGATTTCATAGGACACACCGAACCTGTTTTCGTAGAGCGGCTGTACGATTTCCAACAAAGACAAGAAACGGTTTTGATGCTCTTCGGAAACGGTGAAATGGAGCCGGCAAAGCTTGTTGCTGTTTACCGCATAAGATGGAGCCTCAACCAGGTGTTCTTCGAAAGCAGTCCTGTTTTTGTCGGCGTAGCGGTGAAACTTTATGAGTGCTTTTGGGAGGGATCCATACTGTAGTCCTTTTTCAGTGAGCAGATAGGCGAGAATGGTCCTGAGATCTCCTTGGTCCCGGAGTTTTTTCAATGTAGTGCCTGACGACTGTATGGCTGTTTCCAGGTCGGAATGAAAGGCGAAACGGGAAAGTCCCTCAAGGAAATCCAGGATAGCTCTGGCTTCCAGGTTGCCGGACAGAGCTTTTTCTGCTATGGATTCCAGGGACCAGGGTTCTTTCATGTGGAGGAATTTCAAGGGAACCTTGAACATGCGCGTTGCGGCTCCGGAAGCGGGCACAAATTTCAAATGATCATAGGTATCGTTTTCCCGGTCAAAGAGACGGGAAAAAGAACGGGCTTCTACATCGTTCAGGGTCCGGATCCCGTCGCCGGGAGTGCAGGGCCGGTTGAGTTTCAGGTAGGCTGGAGGCCTTTTAAAAAGCTCAATCTGGCGGAGGACCTCCTCCACTGTGAGATCGTGATCTTCTATCTGGCAGACATCGGACGTGGAGAAAATATCGTGTTTCATGCCAACCTCCTTTTTTATGAGACCGAGAGAATTGAAACGTTCCTTGTTCGCGATGTCAACAGAAATGTGCATAAAGAGAGAAAAGGTTTGCCTTGGAAGAGTTTTTTATAGAATTTTACGAAAAACGAATTATAATATTAAAATATAAATTAGCCAGAGGTCAGAATTCAGAAGGCAGGAAGAAAAAGAAGTCTATGAAAGAGCCTTCCGGTTACCGTGTTCCGACCCCTGAGTAGTTCCCAAATGTCAAAAATGTGTGTCCGGAGGCCCTTGGGGCAACGGTTAAACGCAAAAGGAGGATCCCTTACATTGAATCCGTTTTACAAGAACCTGGCACTCTGGCTGGTAATCAGCCTGATGATGGTCATGCTGTTTCAAATTTTCAAACAGCCCAGCAGGAGCAATATCGCTGTCAGTTACAGCGATTTCCTCGGAATGGTAGAGAGCGGCAGTGTTGCGCAGGTTACCATTCAGGGTGATAATGTCTCCGGCATCTCGTCCAATGGACCTTTCAAGACCTACGCACCCAAAGATCCAGAATTGATCAACCTGCTCCGGAGCAAAGGAGTGAAAATAACGGCAAAGCCGAGGGAAGATTCTTCCTGGTTCCAGGTATTTCTCTCGTGGGTACCCATGCTGCTGCTCATCGGTGTGTGGATTTTTTTCATGCGCCAGATGCAGGTCGGGGGTGGAAAGGCCCTGTCCTTCGGAAAGAGCAGGGCCCGTCTCATGAGCGACTCCCAGGAAAAAGTCACTTTTGAGGATGTTGCGGGCATAGAGGAAGCCAAGGAAGAGCTGGAAGAAATCGTGGAATTTCTTCGGGATCCGAAGAAATTTACCCGGCTCGGAGGCCGGATTCCGAAAGGGGTCCTCCTGATGGGATCGCCCGGAACAGGCAAGACCCTGCTTGCCCGGGCCATCGCAGGAGAGGCAGGAGTACCGTTTTTCAGCATCAGCGGGTCTGATTTCGTGGAGATGTTTGTGGGAGTTGGCGCATCCCGGGTACGCGATCTTTTCGTGCAGGGCAAGAAAAATGCCCCCTGCATCATTTTTATCGATGAGATTGACGCGGTGGGCAGACATCGTGGCGCAGGACTCGGAGGCGGGCATGATGAGCGTGAGCAGACTCTGAACCAACTCCTGGTAGAGATGGATGGGTTTGAGTCCAACGAAGGGGTTATTCTCATTTCTGCAACCAACAGACCTGACGTTCTTGATCCGGCCCTCCTGAGGCCCGGGCGGTTCGACCGGCAGGTGGTAGTTCCTGTTCCTGATTTGAAGGGCCGAGAAGGGATATTGAAAGTACACCTGAGAAAAAAGCTCGTGAGCGATGACCTCGATATTAGGGTCCTGGCCCGAGGGACACCTGGATTTACCGGGGCTGATATAGAAAATATGGTGAACGAGGCGGCCCTCATGGCGGCCCGGCGCGGGAAAGACCGGGTCGAGATGGAGGATTTCGAGGATGCGAAGGACAAGGTCCTCATGGGCGCTGAGCGGAAGAGCATGATTATCAGCGACGAAGAGAAAAAGACCACCGCCTATCATGAGTCGGGACACACCCTGGTGGCCAGGCTTCTTCCCAATACGGACCCCATCCACAAGGTCACCATTATTCCGAGAGGCCGGGCCCTTGGGTTAACTCAACAGCTTCCCCTGGATGAGAAACACACCTACCCGAAGGAATACCTGCTGAATAACATCTGTATCCTCATGGGCGGAAGGGCCGCGGAAGAGATTGTATTGAATATGCAGACTACGGGAGCCGGTAACGATATCGAAAGGGCGTCGGAACTTGCCAGGAAGATGGTGTGTGAGTACGGTATGAGCGAAAAAATGGGCCCTCTGACGTTTGGAAAGAAAGAGGAGCAGATTTTCCTGGGAAGGGAGATCTCACAGCATCGCGACTACAGTGAGGAGACAGCCCAGAAAATAGATGAGGAAGTCTTCGACATCGTGAATACGGCCTATGAAAAGACCAGCAACCTGATCAGGGACAACCTGGATACTCTGCATACGATGGCCGAGGCCCTTCTGGAAAAGGAGACCCTGACAGCAAAGGATGTGGATGAGATCATGGGGATCCAGAACCCGGAAGAGACCACCCAGCCGGAACCTCCAGAGGCCGCTTAAGGGGTTAAGAAAATGGGGATTTTGCTTGAGTGGGGGCCGTATCGGCTGGATCTTGCCAGGAGGACTCATGTGATGGGAGTCCTTAACGTAACCCCTGATTCCTTTTCTGACGGGGGGCTTTTCCTTGAAAGAGAAAAGGCCGTAGAACACGGCATTGCCATGGCCGAAGAAGGGGCCGATTTTATTGATATCGGAGGAGAGTCGACCCGTCCCTTTTCCCGGTCCATTTCCAGTGATGAAGAGATAGAACGGGTTGTGCCGGTTATAGAAACCCTTGCACGGGAAATCACGGTGCCTATCAGCATTGATACCTGGAAAGGGAACGTTGCACGGGAGGCGCTGCAGGCCGGGGCTTCCATGATTAACGATATCAGCGGCCTTCGCCTGGACCCTGCTCTTTCATCTGTGGCCGCCGAATCAGGGGTGCCGGTGACATTGATGCACATGAAAGGCACACCTGCAAATATGCAGAAAAATCCCGTTTATGATGATCTTGTTGGGGAAATCAAGGAATTCCTGGAGGACGCAGTCAGAAAGGCGGTGGAGGCAGGCATTCGTGAAGATCTGATCCTTGTTGATCCCGGGATCGGGTTCGGGAAGACTTTTGACCATAACCTCCAGATTATCAAAAAATTATCCTCGTTTTTGTCC
>QMLQ01000244.1 GCA_003646815.1 Deltaproteobacteria bacterium
CATGGCCTTCATCATGTCCCAATGCAGATAGGCAGGATCAGTAAAAAGACTCATGTTCGGGGCTATAAGGCCCCTGTCTGTGGTGTAGCCTCCCATGGGGATACGCGTCATGTGTTCATAGCCACCGACCATTACGATATCTGCAAAATCCTGGGCGATTTCCATAAAGCCCACCTGGATGCCTGCCATGGAAGATCCGCACTGCTGATCGATAAATTTTGCCGCAATGGTGTCCGGCAGGTTCGCCAAAAAGAGCGGGGTCCTCCCCCCGTATGCCCACTGTTCACCAACGGCAGTCGCGCAACCGACCAGAAAATCGTCTATTTCCTCTGGTTCAACACCCGTTTTCTTGATCAATTCGGGTAAGAGTTTTGCCAGGAGTTCGTCTCCTCTCATCTTGCAAAACCAGTCCCTCGCCGGATCTCTTGGTCTGGATCTGGACTGTGCCGTCCTCAAGTACCCTGCAATTACTACCTCTTTCATTTTGATACCTCCTCTTCAGTGATCATCCAGTTATAGTTAAAAAGCAATGGGTTACGACAACCTAGTCAGCATAAAAGGTCTTTCCTGTTTCCGCCATTTCTTTCAGTAAATTGGCAGGCTTGAACCGGATTCCGTAGCGCTCCTCCAGCTCCAGGAGTTTTTCATAGACATTCTTGACCCCCCATTTGTCGGCATACCGGAGAATGCCGCCGCGATAAGGGGGAAATCCTGTTCCGTAGATCATGGCCAGGTCCATGTCCTGGGGGCGGTCGCATATGCCTTCCTCCATCATCAGGGCCGCCTCGTTGATGCCAAGGGCCAGCATGACGTCAACGATCTCGGGCCTGCGCATTTTTCTGGGTTTGACGCCGTTTTCCTCCAGGTATTTCTGCGTTATGGCGAGAACCTTTGGGTTTGGAACGGGCTTTTCACCGCTGTAATCAAAATAACCGCTTCCGGTCTTCCTCCCGTAGCATCCGGTCTGGTAGACCAGTTCGGTGAGGGGGTGAACCTTGTAGCGTTCACCGAGCCTCTTTTCAAAAGTCTTTGCCACGTGATAATTGATGTCAATCCCCGTAAGATCGGCAAGGGTGGCAGGACCCATGGGCATGCCGAATTCCACCATTGCCCTTTCGATATCAGCGCCGTCCACGCCATCGGCCGTCAGAAAGACCGCACCGCCAAACAGGCCTCCAAGTTGCCTCGATACATAAAACCCCGGGCCGTCGTTTACCACGATGGGGACTTTTTTGATGGCCCGGGCAAAGGCGACGCTCGTGGCCAATGTCTGATCAGAGGTCTTTTCCGCACAGATAACCTCCAAAAGCTGCATGCGGTGGGCGGGGTTGAAAAAATGCAGCCCGATCATGCGGCCGGGATCACCAAGTACCGTTGCCATTTCCGTGATGGGCAGGGCGGAGGTATTGGTGGCAAAGACAGTGCCGGCCTGGCAGATCCCTTCAAGCCGTTTCCAGATGTCCTGCTTCACCTTCATGTCCTCCAGTACCGCCTCGATGACCAGATCCACCTCCTTCAAGTCTTCCAGGGAAGTGGTGGTGGTCAACTGCTTTTCCAGCATGGCATCGACGCCTGCGGGGGTCATCTTCTTTTTCTTGATGGGATAGTCATAGGTCTTGCGTACCGCCGCGATACCCTTGCTGATGGCTTCATCATTGATGTCCCACAAGACCGCTTCAAAACCACTGCTCAGCAGGATGCTGACAATGCCGGAACCCATAACCCCTCCGCCAAGCATTGCAACCCTTTTCACTTCTGCCGGTTCAATACCTTTAATGCGGGGAAGTTTGCCCGCAGCACGGGTGTTGAGAAATATGGCCATAAGGTTCTTGGCAACATCAGAGACCGCACACTCGGCAAAAAGACGGACCTCCTTTTCAATGTCCGGTTCAATGTTGAAATTCAGCCCCTTTTCCATCGCTTCAATGGCCTTGAAAGGGGCTATATACCCCTTTGCCTTGGACGCGGCCATCATTTTTGAGGCATTCAGGAAAGCCTTTTTCTCAGCAGCACTCGGCAGACGACCGATCACGTTCCTCGTCCTTCGCGTGTCCAGATTCAACTCCCCCCGTATGAAACGTGATGCAGCCTTCATTGCCGCGTGCATGAGGACGTCCGATTCAACCATTTCATCCACGAGGTCCCTTGAATACGCCTTTTCCGTCTTGATGGGCTTTCCGGTGGTGATCATCTCCACGGCATTGGGAAGACCGATCAGCCTGGGCAGCCTCTGGGTTCCGCCGGCACCGGGTATAAGACCGATCTGTACCTCGGGCTGGCCAAGGTTGATCCCTTTGGCGGCTACCCGGTAGTGTCCTGCCATGGCAAGCTCCAGTCCGCCTCCCAGTGCATTCCCATTAATGGCGCAAATGACAGGTTTCGGCCCCATTTCAATCTGGTTCATGAATTGGGCCCAGGTGAGGGCCTGGGTGAAAACCGTGTTTTCATCTTTGATAGCCTGTACCTGCCTGATATCCGCCCCCGCGATAAAATTTTTCCCCGTACCGGTCAGGATTATGGCCTTGATACCATCATCACCAAACGCCTCGGCAATGGCCCTTCCCAGTTCCATGGCAAAATCCGGGGAGAGCTGGTTCACCGGCGGGTTGTTCATGGTCAATATTGCGACACCATCCTTTTGTTCTACTTCAATCCCTTTGAATCCCGTTTCCATAGTTTCCCCCTGTATTGCAGTGCTCTTTGGCTATTTCCCTTTGTTTTTGTCAGTTTCTTCCTCCTTCAGCACCTTCCGCAGAATCTTTCCCACGGCGGACTTGGGCAGTGCTTTCCGAAACTCAATAATTTTCGGCCTCTTATAAGGAGCCAGTTTTTCCGCGCAGAACGCGGTGATTTCTTCCTCGGTGAGCGTTTGCCCCTGCTTGGGAACGATAAAGGCCTTGATCGTTTCACCCCGGTATTCATCGGGCATGCCGATCGTGGCAGCATCGGCTACTTTGGGGTGCTGGTACAGCACTTCATCAATCTCCCTGGGATAAATATTGTACCCTAGCATTTGCCATGCGAATGCCGGTCTGGCGCAGGTCCCAGAAGCCTATTTCAGTTCCGTAAAAGGAGAGAGCGGCTTTGTCCGGGTAGGCCTTGGCGGAAAGTTCCAACAGGCTCTGGGCTGATATTCGCGGACACCGTATAGTGGTAGGAACATTATAGTCATAATGACGGTGCCAAGGCCTGTTTTCCATCGCGCAACCTCCTTCTTTGGTTATCGAGGTTCGAAAAACATCGTGCCAGAACCTTCCTTGAAGATGCAAGTTCAACCATGAGGTGTATCCTGGCGCTTGCCGATCGCTCTCCAAGAGTGCATAACTCTTTGCCGGGAGGAGAACGGAGCGTCAATTTTCTGCGAAATGTGTAGCTTACTATACGAAAAACGAATAATTAACTACACGAAAAAAGTATATATAAATAAAATAATTAATTGTCAAGATAAAAAAATAATAATAAAATTTATTGACATTTTACGAAAGCTAAATTATAGGATCTTTTCAGGTACTGAACACACACATTAGAGGATACCATGAAGATCGGCGAACTTGTCAAACGAACCGGTGTTCCAAAAGAGACCATTCATTTCTATATTCGCGAAGGACTTTTGCGAAAGCCCCGGAAGTCGAGTTCAAATTCAGCGCAATATCATTCTGGCTATGTGGAGCAGATCCTGCTGATCAAAGGCCTGCGCGAAAACTACCACCTTCCAATTCCTGAAATAAAAAAGATCGTCAAGAATTTCAGCAAACAATCGCCGATCGACAAAGCAATTGCCCAGTACCAGAGCCGTTTTTCCCGGCCGGCAGATCGTCTGCTGACGCGAGAAGTGGTGGGGCGGGATGCCTTCCGAGAAGCAACAGGGTTGGGGCGTAAATGGCTTGCGAAGGCTGAAGAATGGGGGGTGATCACGCCGGACCTGAAAGGTGAGGAATCAGTGTACTCCTCAGATGATGTGGCCATCGGCCGGCTGATGGTGGATATGGACAACCTGGGGTTCGGACCCAAGGACGGGCATGACCCGGAAGATCTAAAGCATATTGCCAAATTCGTGCGGGAACTTGTGGTCAGCAGCTTCAAGAAATACTATGAAAGTAACCTTGATAAACTGGTATCAAACGGTTTCGCCGAAAAGGCCGGCCAGTTTCACGAAGTTATCAGTCTTTTCTTTTTTCATCTCTATCGAAAATTCGCCCGTGAAACCGCCCTGCGGCTATTGAGTTCAAGCAGCGCAAAATTGGACAAGTAAGCCAGGTGGGCGACACTTTTGCCTATTATTACAGCAAACAACCGGAAAATAAGTTCTACATCCTGGACCAGGATTATATGTTCGGTCATGACTTGGCAGAAGCGTTTAAGGCGGGTTTGAAAAAATACAAACCTGACGCTCAGATCGTCGGCGAGGCGTATCACCCTCTCTTTGCCTACGATTACGCACCCTACCTGACCAAGATCAAGGCCAGCGGTGCTCAAGTCATTTTCAGCGGTGACTGGCCTCCTGATTCA
>QMLQ01000245.1 GCA_003646815.1 Deltaproteobacteria bacterium
CACGTGGTCACCGGGCAGATTCCTCCGGTCTCGCCGATAATGCACGTCCCGCACTGGGTACACACCTCATCAAACAATCCCGGGCCGGTCTCCTTGCCGATAAACAGGGTATCCAGGGCCGGGACGACCATTGCTTTTGTCTGCCTGGCAACTGTTTGAACCCCAAAAGCACAGCTCATGACCAAGAGAGCATCGGCCTGATGCATCTGGCGCCCGAATTCTCTCAGGGCCTCTCCGGTCAGGTTGTCACATGCCACAGGCAGGACCGTGCCCCCGGTAACCAGCTTTCCTTTTCCGGTGAGATGCTCCTTCATCTGTTCCACTTCAGGCGCCCCGCCCGTGTGAGTCAGCGTGGCACATGTGCCGCAGCCGATCAGGAAGATTCTTCCCAATCCCGTGAGGAGCCGGTCGACTTCCTCTTCCGGTTTTTTTCGTGTAATGGATCTGATCATCACTCTCCCCTGTCTTCTTCCAGGTCGCACCGCAGGCACCTGGTGGCCTCAAACCTTGCCTGGGCCTCCGTGAAACCCTTTTCCACTTCCCGGAAATCCCGTGCCCTCTCTTCGGGATCAGCCATCTCTACAGGTACCCGTGGCCGCTCTTCCCCGGTATCTTCATCCAAGGCAAGCCTTGTCTCTTCTGCGAGCCGGGTTTTTTCATCCAGGATGGTGAAGCTACCCTTCTCACCCCGCAGGTACCGGTCAATGGAAATGGCGGCCCGCCTCCCCGATGCAATAGCCCTGATAACATACGTCGGACCAGTGGTGAAATCTCCTCCCGCGAAGATACCCGGAATATTAGTGGAAAGGGTTTTTTCATCAACAATCAGTGCCCCCCACAGGGCTCGTTCCAACCGGCTGTCTTCCGAGAGGAAAGACATGTCCGGGGCCTGGCCGATGGAGATAATGGCATGATCCGCTTCCACGGTCTGGACAGCGTCTTCATCAAAAGAGGGACTAAAGTTCCCTTCCATATCAAAGACAGATACACACCGCACGAACCGGATGCCCGTCACCTTCCGTCCGTCATGCATGATCTCCTTGGGCCCCCAGGAAGGATTTATCACAATCCCTTCTTCAACCGCTTCCTCCACCTCCTTTTTCCAGGCAGGCATCTCATCTCTTGCTTCCAGGCAGAAAAGCTGCACATCATCAGCTCCCACGCGCAGGGCTGTTCTGGCCACATCAATGGCCACGTTCCCTCCCCCCACCACCAGCACCTTCCCCTTCAAAGGGATTTTCTCGACGGTTTTTACCGCCGTGAGGAAACGAAGGCCGTAATGAAGTCCTTCAAGCCCTTCCTCTTCACCAGGTATCCCGATTCGCTTGCTTGCCTGGGCACCTGCCGCGATAAAGACTGCCTTATATCCCTCACCCATGAGATCATCCACGGTCTGGTTGGCGTCAATGGGCGTGTTGTATCGAATATCAACCCCGCAGTTCTCAATATACTCAATTTCCTCCTGAATCACCTGCCGCGGAAGACGAAACTCGGGAACCGTGATGCCCAACATTCCCCCGGCCACCGGCTGCCCCTCGAACACCGTAACGCCGTATCCCATCCTGGCCAGGAAATAGGCACAGGTAAGCCCTGCCGGGCCGGCACCGACAACCGCTACCTTTTCTTTCCGGGTCACCGGGAACGGCTCTCTCCTTGTGGACCCCACGTGCTGGAAATACCAGTCCGATGCAAAACGCTTCAGAGAACGGATGGCTACCGGCTCATCCAGTTCCCCCCGACGGCACTTGAACTCGCACGGATGAATACAGATACGTCCGCAGACCGCCGGGAAAGGATTCCGCTCCCGAATGATCTCCACGGCCCTCTCATATTTTCCTTTGGCAATGGCGGCCACATAGTTGGGAACATCAATGCCCGCGGGGCAGGCATGCTGACAGGCGGAAATAACCATGGCATCGCAGGTGGCGCCTGCGCACCGGTGTTCTAGAATATGGTCCTCGTATTCCTTGCTGAAATACCGCAAGGTGGAGAGTGCCGGTTTTGCACAGGTCTGCCCGAGGCCGCAGAGAGACGCCCGGGTTATGGTTTCCCCCAGCCCGCGAATCGTTTCTATGTCCTCTATCCTTCCTTGTCCGCGGGTGATACGGGTCAAAATCTCCAGCAACTGGGTTGTCCCGAGACGGCAGGGCGCACACTTCCCGCATGATTCGGATTGGGTAAAACTGAGGAAAAAGCGGGCGATTTCCACCATGCAGTTGTTTTCGTCCATGACCACCATGCCGCCTGATCCCATGATAGCGCCGATGCGCTGCAGTGTATCGTAGTCAATGGGAAGGCTGAGGTACTGGGACGGGACGCACCCTCCTGAAGGGCCGCCCATTTGAACCGCCTTGAACCGGCGTCCTTTCGGGATGCCGCCGCCGATTTCAAAGACCACCTCCTTTATGGGAACCCCGATGGGGACTTCCACCAGCCCGGTATTGTTTACCTTACCTGCCAGGGAAAAGATTTTGGTTCCCTTGCTGTTTTCCGTTCCCACCTGACCGTACCAGCCTGCTCCTTTCATGATAATAAGCGGCACATTCGACCAGGTTTCCACGTTGTTGATGTTTGTGGGCTTTCCATCCAATCCGGCCTCCGCCGGAAACGGGGGTCTGGCCCTGGGCATTCCCCTTTTCCCCTCAATTGAAGCCATGAGGGCAGTTTCCTCACCGCACACAAATGCTCCGGCTCCCATTTTCAGGGAAAGGTCAAAATTGAAGCCTGTCCCAAGGATGTTTTCCCCCAGCAAACCGAGGGAACGCATCTGCTCCAAGGCGATATGGAGATGACTCACTGCGATAGGGTACTCTTCCCGGACATATACAAACCCGTATTCAGCGCCCATGGCGTAGGCGCCGATGAGCATACCTTCCAGCACTGCGTGAGGGTCTCCTTCCAGCATTGCCCGGTCCATGAACGCACCGGGATCCCCTTCATCCGCATTGCAAATGATGTACTTCGGGCTTCCCTTGGCCCGCCTGGCGAATTCCCATTTCAGCCCGGTAGGAAATCCCGCCCCGCCACGGCCGCGCAGTTTGGCTTCCTTTACCTCTTCGATCACCTGGTCCGGAGTCATGCTTGAAACGGCCTTCACCAGGGCCTCATACCCTCCCTCTGCGATGTAGTCTTCAATCCTGGTGGGATCTATCCTCCCGCACCGCGCCAGAACGCGCCTTTCCTGTTTTTCATAAAACGGGATCTGGTTTCGATAATAAATGGGTTTTCCCGTTTCCGGATCCCGGTAGGCAAGCCTGTCCACCAGACGGCCATTTTTCAGGGTTGCATCTGCAATTTCTGAGGCATCATCAGGAGAAACCTCCTGGTACTGGATTCCCATGGGCTCAATGGCGATGACCGGAGCCTTGGCACAAAAACCATGGCAGCCTGTAGACCGGATCTCCACCTCCCCGGCAAGGCCCTTTTTCTTGACCTCCTCCTGGAGCGCAGCCAGCACGTCTGCGGAGCCGTAGGCCCGGCATCCCGTCATGCACACATGAACCAGGGATTTTCCTTTCTTGCGTCCGGCCCTGATCTTGTTCCGGAACCATTCAAGCCGGCCTATGGAGTTGAGTTTTTCCATTATTCCTTCCGGTATTGGTCCAGCACACTCGTCACCTTGGCTGGAGAAAGTCTTCCAAAATAGGTCTGGTTGACCATCATGGTTGGGGCAAGAAAACATGCCCCCAAACACGCCACCGTCTCAAGGGTGAAGCGGTAGTCCTCGCTGGTCTCTCCCTCTTCAAGCCCCAATTCTTTTCTCATCAATCTGAGGATGCTCCTGCCACCCCTGACATGGCACGCGGTCCCACGGCAAACCCGTACAACGTATTTTCCTTTCGGTTCCAGGCTGAATCCTGCGTAAAAAGTAATAACGCCCTGGACCTGGGAGGGGAAGAGGTTCAGTGTTTCTGCGATGGGTTCTATGGATACGGGCGGTACATATCCGAAAGTTTCCTGCACCTTCTGGAGCAATGGGATTAAAGCCCATTTCTTGCCCCGGAATTCCCGGATAAGGGCCTCCAGTCGCTCCCGATCTATCTCTTTTGCTTCCACGTCTCAGGTGCCTCCACTTTTGTCCCGTAACTCGGCTTACGCCCTAAAAAGGCCAAAATACTTTTAGGCTGCCCTTTTAATGACAAATTTCAAAATCCCAATGCCAATTCAATGTCAAATATCAAATGACCAAATTGACCAGAGTATGCACTGCTGTGAGTCCGGGCTTCACCTTTGGCAGCAGCAGGGACGACAACAGGAAGCATTTTGTCATTAAGGCATTGGGATTTTGTCATTTGTCATTCAACAGTGTCCTAATAACTTCTGCCTCTCCTAACCCGCATTTCTCACGGGCAATCTACTGTGGTGGTGGATAGCCTCATGGCTACTGCGCTGCGCTTGGAAAATGACTTTGACGTACTGCCAGTACGCCTTCATCCATTTCTCTTCGCGCGCCTTGTATCCATCGCCCTCTCCACCACCTCGCTAC
>QMLQ01000246.1 GCA_003646815.1 Deltaproteobacteria bacterium
AAAGTGGATTATATAATGTATTCAGAATATAATTCATAATGGGATGCAATCTTAGTTTTGGTAGATAAATTATTCCATAAACGACATTCGAATAGGGAACATTATGCTTCCGAAGAAGAATGAGTCCACTGCTGATAAGCAAGCCGGGCATAATAACTTGACCCAGCAGGCATACCAAGACGTCAGGCGCATGATTTTTATGAATGAACTTCGTCCAGGCCAAAAGGTGGATTATAGGCGTATGGCTGTACGGTTGGGGATGAGTCTTACGCCAGTGGTGCAGGCTCTCAAGCAGATGGAACTTATGGAGCTGATTCAACATGAGCCCAATCGCGGTTTTTTTGTAAAGCACATATCTCCCAAGGAAATCGACGAGGCCTTCAGACTGCGGGAACTAGTGGAAGTAAGCCTCATACCCCATGTAATTTCACACCTTGATGATGAAAGTAAGCAACGACTCAGAGTTGCCCTAAATGATTATGCAAAGGCCAGCCAAGGTACCTTTCTCAAGCTGCGGCAGGCAAAAGACATGAACTTCCACATGACCCTGGCGGGTATTTCAGAACAGACCATTTCCATCTGGATACTCCGTTATCTGCTTGATTTTCTTTATTTGCGCTTCGAACAAGAGTTGATCTTTTCCCGTCCTCTGGAAAGTGCCGCTATCGAGCACCAGAGGATTTTCGATTATGTGATCGCGAAGGAGACACAGTTGGCGAGCGAGGCCATGCGCGACCATATCCGTAATGTCCGAGCTAATGCCCTGGAGGGATTAAAGAGCAGGCTGGAAGATGCAGAGGAAATAGATATCTAGACTCTCTTCGGTCTTGGTTTTGGCGGTATGAATTGTTCCCTCCATGATTTTGACGGTTCCGAGAACTGAGGTGTAAACATGACAGGGGCGGAAACGGTTGTACAGATGTTACTTGCATATGACGTGCAGGTAATCTTTGGTGTACCCGGAGATACGAGTCTATCCCTGTACGATGCCCTCTATCATGCCTCCGGGCGTATACGGCACATCTTGGCGAGGGATGAACGATCAGCAGCATTCATGGCCGATGCTTATGCGCGTTTGACCCATCGTCCTGGTGTTTGTGAGTGCCCCAGCGGTGCTGGGGCACTGTATTCGATACCGGGTATTGCTGAAGCCAATGCCTCTTCGATCCCTGTTATCTTGCTCACTTCGGGCATTTCCCTATCTGGTGAAGGGAAAGGCACGATTACTGAACTGGATCACCACAAGCTTTTTGAACCGGTCACAAAATGGTCCACTTTCCTTAAACTGTCCGACAAAATTCCAGAAACACTTCGCCGAGCCTTCCGCATTGCCACCACAGGCAGGCCCGGAGCTGTTCATCTGGCTTTTCCTTCTGAGGTTATGAAAGGGCAAGTGAACAGTGAGAAAACAGACATTTATGCCGAAGATGAATGCCGTCGCTATCCTGCCTACCGGATGCGCGGTGATGCGGACCGAATTAAGCAACTGGCTGATTTGCTCATTGCAGCCGAAAAGCCGGTAATAATCACCGGTGGTGGAGCGGTCCATTCTCAGGCCGGCGACATGATCAGAAGCGTAGCCGAGCTTTGACCATCCCTGTGGTAACCACTATTTCCGGCCAGGGGATCATGCCCGATGACCATCCTCTTGCCTTGGGGGTGACAGGGGATAACGGGTTTCATCCTCACGCTCACAAAGCAATAGATGAAAGCGATACTTTGCTCTATGTGGGGTGCAAGATGGGCTCGGTTTCAACTATAAGATGGACCAAACCGTCTGCAAGGCCAGGGGCTAGAATTCTCCAAATCGATGTTGACCCAACCATGCTGGGGAACAATTACGAAAACCAGTTGAGCGTGGCCGGTGACGCCAGACTTGTTCTGGAAGATTTGTATGCCCTGCTGAGGGAAGTAACCTCGAAACACGCCCTTTCTGATTGGGTCAGGCAGCTCAACCAGGAGCGCGAGGACTTCTGGGAGCGCTCCGTTTCTCAGATCGGGTCCGATGCGGTTCCCATTAAGCCTCAGCGGGTGATCGATGCTGTCAATCGCAGGCTGCCCGAATCGGCCGTAGTCATTGCTGACGCAGGAACTCCTACCCCTTACATCGCCAGATTCCTCAGGCTCAAAGGCAGTGGATCACGGTTCATCATCCCACGGGCCTACGGTGGATTAGGATATGCCATCCCGGCTGTTGTGGGTGCCTCTTTGGCCAAACCAGATGCCAGAGTGGTGGGAATGTTCGGCGATGGATCTTTGGGTATGTCAACCGGCGAACTTGAGACCCTCGCCCGGCTGAACGTCCCGGCAGTGTTGATACACTTCAACAACAGCACTTTTGGTTGGATTAAGGCTCTTCAGGCCATTCACTCGGGCCGACGCTTCATGTCGGTTGATTTCACGCCCCGAGAAGGGTCGTCTGTGGCGAAAGCTTTTGGAATAGAAAGCTATCACATCAATACTCCTGATGAACTTGAGACGGCCCTTGACGTCGCTTTCAATCATGATGGGCCTGTATTTCTGGATGTGGTATCGGAGTCCGAATTGGCCGAGTTCCCTCCAGTGTATTCTTGGGGGCAGGCGGAGTAGACGGTTTCTCCGGCGGGCAGGAAACGGGTAGCCAATGAATGAGGTTGTTTCAGGTCGGGGAGGTCGTGAGGTTCCCTGTTTTACCGAGCAGGATATATTTCATTAATCCTATAAACAAGAGGAGACAAAAATGAAGAGAGGAATAATGATAGGGAAAATGGTAGCAATAGTGACGGCTATCTTGCTGCTTATCTCTTTTTCAGTTTCAGCAAGGGAAAAAAATGAGCTGAGAATTGCCACATGGGAGGATGTCAATACTTTCGATCCCGGATGGATGACCAGCGGGGAAAGGGAACTAACCATCATGACCTGCCTGTACAATGGCCTGGTAAAATACAAAGAGGGAAGCTGGGAGGTCGTGCCGGACCTGGCTGCATCCTGGAAAGTCTCCCGCGATGGTAAGTCCGTTACGTTCCATCTGCGCAAGGGGGTCCAGTTCCACAAAGGCTATGGTGAACTGACGGCTGAAGACGTCAAATTTTCCCTTGAACGGATGAGTGATCCGAAGCAAAAGTCACCGGAGAAAGGTCAGTGGAAACTGCTTGATCACGTGGAGGTGATCGACAGGTACACGGCAAAGCTGGTTTTGAAAAATCAGAAAGTGAACCTGTTTACATCAGCTCTTCCTATGAACACCGGAATGATTGTCTCAAAAAAGGCCGTGGAAGAGATGGGTCGAGAGAAATTCAGCAGGAACCCGATTGGTACCGGCCCTTATGAGTTGGCCTCATGGGAACCAAAAACACATGTTAAACTGATTACGTTCAAGGACTATTGGGGGGAAAAGCCCAAGACCAAGAAAATCACTTTTCTCCCTATTGTTGAGGATAGCACTTGTGAAACAGCGCTCAAGACAGGAGAGATTGACGTCGGGCGTTCAGCCCCGGTTAATTTCAAGAGCTTCAGAAAGAATGCCAGGTTTAAAGTATACTCCAGGCCTGCTTTGAAAACATACTGGCTCGGTATGACTCTTAGCCATCCACCTTTTAGCAATCTGAAGCTTCGTCAAGCCTTTCGATATGCGGTTAATGTGGACAGAATTGTTGAGGCGGCCTTTTATGGTACGGCCAAACGCGCTGACACGATATTGCCCCCCGGATTGCCAGGGTATTGGACTGATAGGCCGGTATATAACCAAGATATTGAAAAGGCCAAAAGCCTGATGACAGAAGCCGGTAAATCTCACGGGTTTAAAGTCAAGCTATATGTTCCGGCAAGTGACGCGGAAAAGATTATGGCAGAGGTAATAAAGGCCGATGCGGTCGAGGCAGGTATTGACGTTGAGATTGAGGTCAAGGAAATCGGTGCCTTTAACGAGGCTGCTAACAAGGGTCAGACAGATGCCTATATCCAGTTTTATACTGCCACTGTGGACCCGGATTATATCATGCGCTGGTTTGCTGGAACATCCTGGAACCCCAGCCAATGGCGCAATGCCCGATACGCTGAACTGATAAAGAAAGGTGCTAGTGAGATAGATCCAAAAAAACGGGCGAACATATATCTCGAAGCGCAAAAAGAAATCGACAAGGATTGCTGGGCCATCTGGTTGACCCACGGAACAAAGTTCTGGATTGCCCAAAAGAAAATAAACATCGGCAAAATTTATCCCAACGGGCGCCTAGCACCCTGGACAATGGGTTTGAAGTAACCTTTTTTCAAACTCTCTCGGATGGGTGATTGCATGTTCAGGAAATGAGGCGACAAAACCAATGTTGAAATACATCATCAAAAGAATACTATGGATGATTCCGACTTTGATCGGTGTATTGATCATTTTGTTCAGTTTGACCTACCTGATGCCCGGGGATCCTGCATCTGTTATGCTCGGTCCCCGAGCAACACCAGAGTTGGTAGCAGAACTCAATAGCCGGCTTCATCTTGACCGGTCGATGCC
>QMLQ01000247.1 GCA_003646815.1 Deltaproteobacteria bacterium
TAATAAGCCCCGGTTCACCCCAGTAGTTGATATTGCACAGCTCAAGCCCGGGTACATCAGGCCGGAACTGGCCGATTGAAGGTGTCTGGGCATGTCCCACCCTGTCGTGCAAGAGAATTTTCCCCTCCTTGTCAAGCAGCACCACCCCATCATCGCTCGCGGTAATAAACACTCTGTCTTCGGAGCCGTCCAGGCAGAAATCCCCGGCACAGATCCCATCCGCATGTTCCTGGAGCTGTTGATCCAGGTTCCAAATCAGGCTTCCATCATGGTCGAACAGGGAATACCCCAGATAGACCTCATCCTTTCCATCTCCGTCGTAATCATAAAAATAAGGATAGTGCCCCAGGTTGGCGCTGGCGCTCCAGAGCAGCTCAAACCTGTTGGTATAGGCCCAGAGCCGGGTATGGCGGTCCTTGATGATCAGGTCCAGGGGTTTTCCCGTGCCGCGCAGGTCGCAGAAAGCCAGGCAGTCCACATTGAGAAACGGCAGGTGATCGCGGCGATAGTAATGTTTATACTCCTTCCAGGAGGTCTCGCCGGGCAGGATCTTCGATTCCGGCACCTGATAGCGGGCTTCCAGACGGCCGGTTTTTCCATCCAGTACCTTGATCCAGCGCTCTTGGGCATAGATGACCTCGTTGCTCCCATCATCGTAGATGTCATGGATCTGCACAGCCAGGTCATAGCTCAGATAGGCATGATCCGGGTCCGGCTTCCCGATCTGCCAAAGTATACGGCCGTCCAGGTCCAGGGCGGTAATACAGCTTATCCGGTTGTAGTTGCCGCCGAAGAAAGGAATGTTCTGCGCCAGCAGAATCTCCAGCCTGCCGTCTCCATCCAGGTCCCCTAGCCGCATCGCTCTGGCGGCTCCAAACCCTGTGGTGCGGATTCTCTTCCAGAGCACCGGCTGCGGATTGGCCCTTCTTAAAGAATCAAGCTCGGCTTGCCTTGCCGCTGCCTGTGCCAAGTAGGCCGCCTCAGCCTGGGGGGTGGTGGTGACTTTCACCCAGTGAAACCTCACCGGCGCGCAGGCGAACAATCCTATCTTGCCGCCCTGATAGCGTTTGTCAGTCAGTTCGAAGACTTTCTTTCCATCAAGGTAGCAGCGGATCTGCTCTCCATAAGCTTCGACCCGCATCAGGTAGGCACGGCGGGGATCGGTGGGAAATCGCCTGGAAGCCAACTCGTGCCAGCCATCCCGGCGGAATCCTTTTTCTCCATCACGGTAGCGCAGGGTAAGATTATCCTCCGGCCCGAAGCCGAAAAGGTAATAGTGACGGCCATCCTGGTAGCGGAAGATGATCCCTGTCCAGTCGGCCCGGCTCAGCGGGGTAACTTTCACCTCCAGGGTATAGTCACCCCATAGGGGGTCGCCATGACAGAGGATGGGATAGGTGAACCCACTGGTCCAGACCGTACTGTTATAGCCCAGATATTCCAGCAGGTGCTCACCCTCCAGCTCGAACACTTTCCATGCGGTCGGGCCGCGGTTGTTGACAATTTCCCAGCCGTCGGTGAACTCACGATCCACATGGTGATATTCAGGGAAGCCCCGCGAGGCGTAGGCTCCGAATACTCCCGGATCAAGCCGGGAAAAATCAGTCCAGAACAGAGTGCTCTCAGTAGAGAGGTCCCCGGCCCTGGAGACCCCAGCCGGAAAAAAGAACAACAAGCTCAACAGGGCAATAACTCTCATCAAGCAAACCCTCCTTTTTCAACACGTAAAAGTTTCCTTTTCCCGGGCCCAGGAAAAGATCTCCCGGCCGGTGAATGAAAACACTTTCTTCCCGAAGGGAATCTCCAGGGAAATCTCTCAAAAGGCGAAACTTAACTCCCGGCCCCCGGTACTCATCGCTCCCGGTTCCTCCCCAAACTCCTCAAAAGTCCACGCAGATCCAGCGGTTGATTCGAATCACCCAGTTTGCTCGAAGCCCCAGTGTATCCCCAATCGAGCAACTGGACCCGAGTATCTTTTGTGTGCATTTTCACCAGAGAAAAAAAGGGTGCATCGGCACTGAGCCAAAGCCGGAGTTTGCCTGCTCCGGAGGTTTCAACCAGGAAATGATTTACCTGCAACTTTTTTCCATTGATCGTGTAGGCCTCATCATTCATAACTCTCACCGCACTACCACCGTTCAAAAGATCATCTATCGAGTTGATCAGTTCCTCTGGATCGAATCCCAGGCCTAATGAGGAACCGAAAAGAGCTCCCAGTTCCCTCATCCCCGGGCCCAGCTCAACAGCCGGGGCATTACCGAGTTTGAAAATCACCCGCTGCGGATCAAGTTCCAGAAGCGAATCGGCTGGAAGCAACATCTTAAGAGTTAATGCGGTTTTCTTCCCCGAAAGGGTGGATTCATACCAGAGGCACCGTTTGCCCTGGAGAAACTCTTCCTGAACCACCGCAAGGTAAAGCTCGTTGAAACCCCGCAGTCTATCCCCACCCAATTCATACCGCGCCCAGGCTCCCACCCCGGGCGGGAGCAACATTTTCTCGAACTGCGGAAGGTGACCAAAAAGACCGGAGCAAAACAGGATGCAAAATAAGAATGCAAAGCGAACTTTTATCTTGCGCTCCTTCCATAATCAAATGTATTACAATATGATCTTACTTCCGATTAATCCGGTAACAAATTCAACCTACTATAAAACCAGCGGTTGATCAATACTAAACCGAGTTTGGAGGAGAAAGCCTGCATGAAAGATTTCACCATGGTTATTCCCACTTATTGGAAGCAAGCCGGGGCAAGCGCTGAAAAAGTAGTATTCGACCACCCCACCCCGCTCGATGAGACCGGAACCTTAGGGCGGCTGCTGGACAGCCTGGAGATCTTTGACCGGGTTCAAGGCAAGATTGTAATCATTGCAGTGGCCAACCACCCGGCAATCGCCGGCGAGGTCGAGGATAAAATCAGGCGGATCATTGCTCCCTACAGCCGGAGCTTCGATATCTGCATTCTGGGAGAGGGAACCCTGGAAAAAGTGAGGCGCATGCTTTCTGCTAAAGGTGTTTCTGCAAAAGCACTCTCCATGATCAACCTGGATAACTATGCCGGGGTGCGCAACATCTGCTCGCTGGCAGGTGTACTCACCGGCAGCCGCTATACCATATTTATCGATGATGACGAGGTGTTTTGCGACAGAAAGTTTCTGGAAAAAATCGATGAGAACATGGAGCGCCCTTACAACGGCGACACTGTCAAAGCCCTGGCAGGCTATTATCTCCAGCCGGATACCTATCGCCTTGATGAAAGAGCAGTACCCTCTTGGCGCAAGCCTCACTGGAACAATACCGCAGTCATGAATGAGGCGTTCGATCTTTTCATAGGCCGGGGTGAGCGGCTCAAGGCTGTGCCTTTCGTGTTCGGGGGGAATATGACTCTGTGCGTGGATGTGTTGAAAAGGGTCCCCTTTGATCCGCGGATAACCCGGGGCGAGGATATTGACTTTCTGCTCAACTTACGGATCAATGGAATAACCTTCTATCTCGACAGGGAGTTGGCGATAAAGCACCTGCCCCCGGGTTCAGCTCAGCCGGCCTGGATAAAAGTGCGGGAAGACGGCTTGCGCTTCCTGTACGAACGCAAGAAACTCCTCGATCACCCGCAGCAGTTGACTCTGGCCGAACTCCAACCTTATCCGGGTCTCTTCCTGGGTGATGATCTCGAGGAAAGAATCATCAAAACCTGTGAGCTTCTGAAAGAGGAATATGAATCCCGACAGGATGAGGAGGGTGTGCGCAACTGCCGGGAAATTATCGCCATGGTAAAGGAAAATCCTTTTGCAGCCTTCGACACCCGCAGTTGGCTGGCTGAGATAACCGCCGGCTGGCAGGAGATAACAGCCAGGGCCCACGGATTGGGAATCCCGGAATAATTTCTGCTTTGTCAGGTAGAGTCGCCCCGGCATTTCCACAAATTTAAAGCGATCGTTCCACCTGAATCTCTCAAATCAATAAGGCTTTGTGTTTAAATTTGTTAAAGAGCTTCAAGGAATTCTCTTCGATCAAATTCAGCCAGTGGAGCAAGAGAAAAATGGTCAACTGGGACAATTCGGTATTGCAGAAAATTGAACTTCTCAAGCCCGGGGAAAAGGAGATCGTTCTGGTGGCCAACGGTGACCGCCGCAGGACGGCCAACCTGGCCGGGCCTGGTGGGTGCCCTGGGGCTTGAGGCCTGCCTCACCCGGCATAAATTCGCACCCGGCCAGGCGGGCCATTTCCTGGTCTGGAGCTCGAAGCAATTTAAGGATGAGGCTTCAGTGGCCAAGCACAAGTCGAATCATATAACCGTAAGCTATGCTCCGGATGCTGAAACTGCCAACCAGATACTTTTCGCCAAGGCGGCCATGGCACATGCGCTGGGATTCAAGGTGAACCTCTGCGGGAATCTTGACTGGGTGAGAGTGTGGAAGCCAAAGCAGCAAGA
>QMLQ01000248.1 GCA_003646815.1 Deltaproteobacteria bacterium
AGCAGACCGTAGAGGAGGCCTGCGACAACGCCCTCCACTATCCGGTGGTGCTCAAGACCGAACAGGACCGCCACAGCCAGGTAGGAAGACCAGGCAAAGGTCCCCATGGGCACGGAAGGGAAATCCCGGTTGATCAGATAACGTTCGTGTCCGAAGAGTTCACTCTCCAACAGATTTTCCGGGATCGCACCGCAGTTGATGATGATCAGCGGTTTTTCGCCTCTCGGGCTCAGCTGATGGATCGCCTTTGCCGCCATCTCTTTGCCGGTACCGGTCTTGCCGGTGATCAGCACTGGGTAGTCGTTCGCGGCGGCAAGCTGGATAAGCTCGAACACCTTGTTCATTGGCGGTGATATCCCGATCATACCGCACAGGGATCCACTCCGGCACCCCTGGCGTTGGAGCCGAAGGTTGACCTCTTCCAGTTCCTGGATTTTGAACGTGCGGGTGAGGATGATCCGCAGGACCTGTAAATCAACCGGTTTTGCGCAGAAATCGGTTGCCCCGAGCGCAACGGCCCTCACCGCGTTTTCTTCCTCCGCGTTGCCGGTAATGACGATCACGCGGGTATGAGGAGCGAGGGAAGGAACCGCTTCAAGGAGCGCGAAGCCCTGTTGGGGAGTGTTCGGAAAGGGCGGCAGGCCGAGGTCGAGGGTCGCTACCGGGAAAACCCCGGAGGCAAGAAACTTCTTTGCCTGTTCCACCTCACCGGCAATGGTTATGTCATATTCCTTTTCAAGGCCCCACTTGAGCTGCTTGGCTACGGAAAGTTCATCCTCAATGATCAGAAGCTTTTTTTTCATCATTCGGGCAAGGTGACAGGGGGGTTAAAAGCGTGTTGTACCCGCGCATGGATCTTCTTTTTGGGAAGGCTATTTTCTTCAGGAAGGTTTGTCAAGGGCATTTTGTCTTGCATCTGTTTAATTTTCCTGATCCACCATCAAAATAAGTTAAACACCTCTTTATTACGCAAGCAGTAAAAATGCGGTGGCTCCGGGCGAAAAAAGTCAGGACCGATTTGTTTGAGCAATATATCTCATCTCTGCATCGGAAACTCGCGAGTGCCTAAAGTCTATTTGTGGATGGGCATTATTTAGTTCATCCACCGGCGAGCATGACGGTTATGTGGATTTCGTCTCCATCTTTGACCACCTTGGCAAGTTCATCCGGGTAGGCGCTTTCAAGATTCACATAGATCTCTATGTTGTTTTGCAGTTTCTCTTTTTTTTCAAACAATGCCTCCTTCAAACCGGGGTACTGCGCAACCAGGTGATCAAGGCACTGCCCCACGGTGTTTCCTTCAACTTCAATCTTGCTCAAGCCATTTGTGTGTTGACGGTGTGTTTTGTGAATATTTACTGTTACACTCATACTCCATTCCTCTGGTCCATTCCTTATATTCCTAGCCCGCTTTTCTGCGCTCTCGATCCATGATATCCTTTTCTTGACTACCACAGCAACAGGGATATAATCAACTGCATAGTTAACCCGGATTTTAGGGTTCACCAAAGGAGCGTGAGATATGACCGAGGGTCTGGATGTAATTATTGTCGACGATGAACCGGCTGTTTGTGATGCCGTTTCAGAAATCGTTCGGTCCTTTTATTCCTGGGGCGAGGTGCATGCCTTCACGGATTTTGACGAGGCCATCTCCTTCTGCCTCAAACGTCAAACAGGAGTGGCAATCTTCATCCTGGACGTCTTCATGGGGGAACGGACGGGATTTGTCTTCCTGGATGAGATTGAAGAGCGATTTCCCATGGCCCATGAAGATGCTATCATCATGACTGGGTATGCGAGCGATGAAGTGGTCAACATGTGTATCGCATCGGACATCAACCACCTGCTTGAAAAACCCATTCGACCCTATGCTTTGCAGCTGGCAGTCAGGGCAATCGTATCCAAGTACATCAGGTTCGCAAAGAAACTCCTGGGAGATCCTGCCTTTGCGAAACACGCCACCAGCTTTTAGAGGTCGCCTCCGCTAGGACAGACTGAAAAGGGGGCTATGCGCAAATAATAGCAACGTCCAATACGGTCAACCCCTTCTCGTGCACCCGAACGGGATTCAGATCCATTTCCCTGATCTCCGGGTGACTCCTGATTAGACCACCTATCTTTACCACGGTTTCCGCCAGTTCTTCCCTGTCGTACAGAGGCCCTCCGCGCCACCCGTCAAACAAAACGCTGCTTTTCAGTTCGGCGATCATTTCTCGTGCATCGAAAAGGGACAGGGGAGCCAGACGAATGGCAACATCATTCAAGGCTTCCGCCTCAGTTCCGCCCAGGCCCACCAGGACTGTTGGTCCAAAGCTAGGATCGTTCCTGGCGCCGATGATAATCTCCAGTCCATCAGCCGCCATTTCTTCAAGAAGATATTGCTTTTCCCCCGCGGTTTCTATCTTGTCGATCTCCGCCAGTGCCGAGAGCAGTTGTTTTTCAGTCCTAATATTAAGGTGTACACCGCCCACCTCTGTCTTGTGGAGCAGCCCGGGAGCGAGGATTTTTAGTGCACATGGAACCCCCAATGCAAGAAACGCCTTTTTCGCCTCGCTGTGCGATCCGCATACCACGCGGGACGGCGTATGAATCTCCAGTTTGTCCAAAATGGACTTTGCAGCCGCCTCATCAGGCGCTTTTTCCATGGGGCCAATAGATACCGGATCACGAGGTTGCTCCTCACCCCCTCGCTTCCTTCGGTAAGCCGCCCTCGCATCTTCGATAAGAGCGCGTGTTGCCCTGGCAGTCCTGTCAGGGGAAATGAAAGAGGGAATATTGTTGGCGGAAAGTTCCTTTTGTGTAGGCAATACGTCTTCTGGGAATCCCGCCGTGCCGAACACCAAAGGCTGCCGTATTTTCCCCTTTATCTCAGCAAACAGAACAACCGGATCGATCACCGCAGGTTCGTGAATGGCAAAAGTGACCAGGACGTCAATACCCGGATCTTCTGCCATGGCGAGCAATACATCACGAAATGTGGGACCCGGACGCCCCGTGTCCACCGGGTTTTTCATGAATGTCATCGGTGGAATCAACTTTCCAATACGTGCCACCGTTGAAGGAGCCAACTCCGGCAACCGGATAGAATGGCTTCGGAGATAGTCCGCGATCACCATTCCCGGTCCGGCCTGGCCAGTCAGGAGGCCGACACCCGGATCGCGATGCGCCTGCAGGCGTACCTTGGAAAGAAGGTTGGCCGCATCCACAAGATCGTCGCCTGAAGAGACAACAACAGCACCCGCCTGCACCAATGCCGCCTTCTTGAGGGGAAACGATCCCATGAGATTTCCGGTGTGGGAAGCTGCGAATTCACCAACATCCGCCTGTCCCACCGGGAAAACGACAACTGGTTTTTTCTCCGTGGCCCGGCCCACGGCTTCATAGAGCCGTCTGCCCTCTTCGACGCCTTCCAGATAGACCGCGATCACCTTCGTTTCACGATCATCGGCAAGGTATTCCACCACGTCAGCAACACCCACATCAACACCGTTTCCGATTCCAGTTGCCACACTGATCCCAAGCCGACGGCTGTGGATAAGGGACGCCAGGATGAGATTCATGGCCCCGCTCTGGGAAACAACCCCGATAGGGCCGGGTTTCAATTGCCCGATCCAGGGGGTAAAATTTGCAGAAACTCCTGCTTTTGGGTTGCCAAACCCCGCCGTATTAGGCCCCAGCAACCGGATACCATATTTGCGGCAGACTGAAAGGATCTCATCCTGAACAGCCTTTCCTTCTCTGCCGGTTTCGCCAAACCCTCCGCTGATGATGAGGGCTGCCCCTGCACCATTCTCACCGGCTTCCGCAAGGACACGTGCGCATCCCTTTGCCGGAATCGTGAGGATCACCAGATCAATTGCTTTGCCAACAGCCGCAAGGGATTGATAAACCTTGAAGCCAAGAATTTCATGGGCTCTTGGGTTGATGGGGTAGAGCTCCCCCGGGAAATGGTGCAGAGCAGAGAGCATCTGGTATCCGGCCTTATACGTATCGCTTGAAGCACCCACCACCGCAATGGATCGGGGCTTGAAAAGTCTGTCCAGTGATGAAATGGTATTCCTCCTTTCCAGGGCAAAGGATAATGTATCTGCTCAATAATTGCACGAAAGCGCATTGTTTGTCATAGGTGCTTCAGGAGCAGAGATAATCACTCATTATCACTATAAATTTTCATTTGCCTATTAGCGAGTGCCTCCCATATATTGCCACTTTCCAGCCATTATTCATTGCACAATAAGAATCTCCTTGCAAGCACTGAAAGAGACAAAGGTAAGATAAGCGGTTCACTTGAGTTTGCGGTCATGAAACCCCTTTGACTTATTGATAAAGGCATGCCAATATGCACTTGGATCGTCTTAGCCCGCATTGGGAGGAACCGAATAGCATGA
>QMLQ01000249.1 GCA_003646815.1 Deltaproteobacteria bacterium
AATTGCCCGAAATTTATAGATTGTTATCATTTTATTACGTATTCAGTGGACAATTTTTTGCTTTTGCCGGGGGCTCACCATGCACAATAGAAAATCTCTCTCAGTATTGCCGTCCCTGTTTTTTGCTCTGCTCTTTTGCCTGATACTGGTCCAGCCTGCACTCGTTTTGGCGCAGGATAAGCCGCTATCTTCTTCTCCCGATGAGTGGATGCAGAAGATCAAAACAGAGCGATTCCTCAGGCTGAGCCCGCAAGAGAAAATAGCGCGGTTTCAAGAACTCCCTGAAGAGGAACAGGTGGCGCTCTATGAGAAATTGAGTGATGCTCAAAAAGAGGAGCTCTTTGCCGGTTTGGGCGTCAAGGGAAGACAATCCCTCTTCAGGTTGCTTTCCGAGCAGGAAAAACAGAGATGGCTTTCCACCTACCCTGAATTGTGTGGAGCGGAAAAGGGAGCGGAAGTATCCGCGCCGGCACCCGCAAAAACAAGTCCTTCGAAGCTAATTCCACCTGCCCCTTCCCGGATAGAAAATATCCTTTCGGGCCGCTTCCCCACCACCATTTCACGTGAGTTGAAGCAGTACGGATACGATTTTTTTGCGAAAGGTGGATCCACTTTCGCCCCCGTGACAAATGTCCCGGTGGGTCCGGATTACGCCATAGGCCCTGGAGACCAGTTTACCATTCACCTTTGGGGAAAGGCGGAAAAGACCTACGAAACAAGTGTAACAAGAGATGGCACAATTGTTCTCCCACGTCTTGGAAGCCTGGATGTAAACGGCCTGACTTTTACTGAGCTGAAAAAATTCCTCTATCACAAGTTCAAGCAATACTACCCGGATTTCCAGTTGAGCATCACCATGGGCCGTTTGCGTACCATCCGGATATTCCTGGTGGGTGAGGCAAAAAATCCGGGCACCTATGCGGTCAGTTCCCTGTCCTCGGTGATTTCCGCCTTGTCAGCCACAGGGGGACCTAATAAAAACGGGAGTCTCAGAAACATCAAGCTCTTTCGTGCAGGCAAACAGATTGTTTCCCTCGATCTCTACGACTTCTTTATCCGGGGGCTCAAGAACAAGGACGTCCGGCTTCAACCAGGGGACACCATTTTCATCCCCGTGCTGGGTCCTGTGGTGGGCGTGGCAGGCAATGTGCGGCGTCCTGGCATCTATGAACTCAAGGGACATGAATCCATTGGTGATGTCATTACCCTGGCAGGGGGCATATTGCCTACCGGCTATCTCCAAAGTGTGCAGATAGAGAGGGTTGTAGGGCATCAGCGGCGGGTGGTAGTAAGTTTCAGCCTGGATTCCCAAAAAGAAGAAGGCCATGGGAACCTTGGCATTCCCCTGCATGATGGAGATGTGCTCAAAATATACCCAGTTTATAAAGGGCTCAGACAGGTCGTTTATTTGGAAGGGCACGTAAAATACCCTCGTGAATATGAATTGAAGCCGGGGATGCGAATCAGGGATATTCTCCCATCGTATGATGCGTTGCTCCCCGAGCCCTATCTTCCACAGGCGGAGATCGTCCGGCTCGTTCAACCGGATCTTCATCCGGAGACCATCGCATTCAACCTTGGTGCCTTGCTCGCAGGGGATGAATCCCAGAACCTGAAGCTTGAGGATCGAGATCACATCAAGGTCTTCAGCAGGGCGGAAAAAGAAGAACTTCCTACGGTTACCATCGAGGGCGCGGTTCAAAAACCCGGCACTTACCGGCTGCTTGAACACATGAGAATCAAGGACCTGATTTTCCAGGCCGGCAATTTCAAGAAAAGCGCATCAATGAAAAAGGCCGGCCTTTCCCGGCTGGTAAAGGGAAAGAACGGGACCGATGTCACCAAAATCGATTTTTCACCTGAAAGGGCCATGGCCGGCCTCAGCCCGGACAACATGACTCTCAAGCCGGACGATGTGGTCCACATCAGGGATATTCCTCTTTATCATCAGGCGCTTGAGCGCAAGGTGTACCTGGCGGGAGAGTTCCGGTTTCCCGGGGAGTATACTTATTCTGCCGGGGAACACCTTCTCTCCGTGATTGAGAGGGCCGGAGGGCTTTCGGACACGGCCTATCCATTTGGGGCCCTTTTTTACCGGGAATCTGCAAAAGGTGTTCAAAAGGAGCGTTTGAATGAATACATCAACAAATTGGAAGAAGATATCCTGACCCTGGGCACGCAGTCCGCCGAGACCGCCCTCGACAAAGACCAGGCAGCCATCCTGCAGCAGACCCTGAGCGCCAAGAAACAGTTGCTGGCAAAATTAAAACAGGCCCAACCAACCGGGCGTATGGTGATAGACCTGCCCCAGGTCCTGGCAAGTGCCTCATCCAGCTTTAATTTCGAACTAAGGCCGGGAGACCGGCTCGTGATTCCCAGGCGGCCGGAACACGTCAACGTGCTGGGTGAGGTGTACAATCCCACGGCCCTGCTGGCCGAAAAGGGAAAGACCGTGGGAGACTATTTGCAGTTGGTGGGCGGGCCCACAGATGATGCGGAAGAGGGCCAGATATACGTGGTCAAGGCCAACGGCGAGGTCCTGAGCAAGAGCCAGGAAGGCTTTTTCGGCATGGCCACGTGGGATTCGCGGAATCACCGGTGGACTATGGGTGGGTTTGACAGCCTGAAACTGGATCCCGGGGACACCATCATCGTCCCCAGAAAAGTGGAGAAATACCCCTGGCTGCGGCTGACCAAGGATATCACCCAGATACTTTACCAGATCGCTGTCACCGCGGGGGTGATTATCGTTGCGTACTAGCGGGCCGCGGATGAAAGGAAAACTCTGCACCGGAGAGACCCATGGATGATGTGAGTCGATTGGAACAAACCCCCTATGAAGAGGACGAGATCAATCTCCTGGATCTCTTCTTGGTCCTTTTGAGACGCAAATGGCTCATCTTCTGGATCGTTCTGCTTGCCATTGCGTCCTCCGTAACTATCAGCCTCCTCCTGCCATTGAAATACACGGCCACCTCGCGCATCCTCCCACCGCAGGAGACAAGCCCCGGTCTTTCAGGCCTTCTGTCTCAGTCAGGTGGTGCATTTAGCGGTTTGGCTGGAAGCTTGCTGGGAGGAACATCAAGCGCCGATCTCTACGTGGGGATTCTGGAAAGCCGTTCTGTTGCAGATAGCTTGATCCGGGAGTTCAACCTCAAGGAAGTGTATGAGCAGGATTATCTGGAAGACACTTACAAGAAACTGTCTGACAATACGAATATAGATGTCTCAAGAAAGACCCAGGTCATCAGCGTTTCTGTGGAAGACCGGGACCCAAAAAGGGCAGCCGATATGGCCAACGCATACCTGGAGGCCCTGGATCATATAAATCGGACCGTGAACGTCAGCGAGGGCCATCGCAAGCGCGTATTCCTGGAAAAACGCCTCAAGAAAGTCAAAGATGACCTGATGAAGGCGGAATCGGCACTGGAGACATTTCAGCAGAAATACGGGCTGGTCTCCATAAGTGATCAAGCCAAGGCCGCCATTGAAGGCGCCGCAAAGATAAAGGGTGATATTATCGCGGCCCAGACCGAGCTGGAGGTATTAAAGAAATTCGGGACTGAAAAACAGAACGAGGCTGTCATGCTGAAGGCCAAGATCGCCGGCCTCAAGGAACAGCTCGCAAGGATCGAAAAGGGCAACCCTCCCACGAATAAGAATGACAGCGACGAATTTTTTATTCCATTCAATCAGATCCCCGAGCTGGGAATGAAACTGGCCCGCTTGATGCGGGAAGCCAAGATCCAGGAAGAGGTCTTCAAACTTATCACCACCCAGTACGAGATGGCCAAGATCGAGGAGGCCAAGGACATGGACACCATCCAGGTCCTGGACAGGGCAGTGCCTCCAGACAAGAAATCCTCCCCCAAAAGGGCTCTCATCGTGATTCTTTCAACCATTGTGGCATTCTTTCTGGCCGTGTTCCTCGCCTTCTTCCTGGAGTATATGGACAGGGTTAAAACCGAAGACCCGGAACGGTACCAGCAGGTCTCCCAGGCCATGAGGCTTCGCAAAAGATAGCTGCGTTTTCCACCAGACAGATTTGCGCCGTGAAATTGACAATAGTTTCCCAAGGCCTTTGCCATTTCCCGACCGGTTCCTCCGGGCGGGAAAAGAAAACCCCCTTTGTGTCCTTAGGACCTGGCGGTTCAATCTGTTTTTAACCGCCCGCTTCGCTCAAGACGCCGAGTACGCCAAGAAAATCCTGTGGTTGCTTTCCGAAAGAAAGACCGAAAAGCAACCAACAACGCTCCGTGCACCAAGTCAGTGATATCGATTTTACCGGCATAGTGAGCAGCACCAGTCCTTCTGCATTTATCCGCAGGGCATGTTACTTTTCCTGATCGTCCGTTCCGATCAGGGAAAAAGAAAAAC
>QMLQ01000250.1 GCA_003646815.1 Deltaproteobacteria bacterium
GCCTGGGACGGCAGTATTCCTCCAAGGCCGGGTCCGCCGCGCATAATGTTGACGAACACGGCCGGACATTCACCAGCAGTAATATAACTGATCCCTTCGCTCATCAGGCTGATGCCCGGACTCGATGAAGTGGTAAATACCCTTGCCCCACAGGCGGCCGCACCAAAAATCATGTAGGAGACCGCTACTTCACTCTCGCCTTGCAGGAAAACCCCACCAACCTCGGGCATACGGCTGGAGAGATATTCCGCTACTTCAGACTGCGGTGTAATAGGATAGGCAAAATAATTGAGAGCACCGGCCCGTATAGCGGCTTCACCGATGGCTTCATTTCCCTTCATCAAAACCTTGCTCATGTTTTCCTCCGTTTACGTGACTACTCACGTAGTCAGGCTGAAGCTGTTTAGGCTGAAGGCTGAAACCCTTATAACCTTCAGCCTCGAATATTCCCCCGTTTCCTACTGTGCGGTCGCCTGTTCCTGGACTTCGCTGATGGAGATGGCAACATCCGGGCAGATAGTACAGCACATTGCACAAAAAATACAATCTTCCGGCCGTGCCTGAAAAGCCGGGAAATACCCTTTTGTGTTCACCTGATCGGAAATTTCCAGGACGTTTTTGGGACAGACATTAATACACAATCCGCACCCTTTGCAGCGATCCCTGTCAATATCATGTATATAGGACATATATCCAAACTCCTCTCATCTGCGAAAATTTGTTCAAGCAAGAGTCAAAATGCCATCGCCTTCTTCCACGGCGGCACAAGCTGCCTGGCAATGGGAAGCACCGGACAAACAAATTCTTTGTCCTTGATTTTTTCCAAGAGCCGACGGGGAACAGTAATAAATTTGAGCGGCAGCCCGCTTTCTGTTGCGTGGGACAGGACAAATCCATATCCACTTTCTATCTCTTCTATGCCGGTCTCATCGATCAGGTTGCTGTTGCCGATAAGGCCCGTGACCTGCATCCGGCACGCCTTCTCAATCTTTTCCCGCACGCTTGTGCAACCGGCTGAGGTACTTGTAGCCGGACGGCAGGGATTGATGACCTGCAGCATGTCCACCCTTTTCCCTTTGAAGGCATCGGCCAGGCTCGCCAGGACTGTTGCGCCAGCGTCCTCACCACCAACATCAAGGATCGAAAGGTCACCGGGGTTGCGGATCATTGCTGCTATGGAAGGGCTGAGTAACGGGAGGTCAGCTTGAAGATATTCTTCCGGAGGCAGAACTACCTCGACACCGGCTTCGGCAAGGGCCAGTCGCGCTTCACGCGTCCTGAAGTACGGATTCACCAGGTCAAGATCAGCAATCCGGACGGACAGTCCTGCCCGTTTCCTTTCGACAGCGAGGTTGATCGAAACTTCCGTCTTCCCACTGCCGTAATTCCCAACAATTACTACTATTCCATGGAGATTGATATCCAAGTGAAGCCCTTCGGCGCAGGCTTCCGTTCGTCCGGGTATCTGTGGCCCCGGAGAAACCCATCGCCCACCTACACTTTGGGGCACAAAAAGGAAGGTTGGCATTCCCGCGCTGCAACAAGTATAGAAAGCTTTTGAATATAAAGCTGACTTTCCTTCCTGTCAAGGATATTCAACACCTGTTTGACACGCCATAGTGATTCAGGTATAAGGCAACTATGAGTCTTCGCTGCATTATCGTAGATGACGAACTGCCAGCTGTTGATGAACTTGCCTATATCCTTTCAAAGATTGATGAAATCCAGGTAGTAGCAACCGCCGGCTCTGCGTCCAAGGCTGTTCAGGCTATAAAGGTCCATGAGCCTGACGTTGTCTTTCTTGATATCCACATGCCCGGGCACGACGGTTTTTACGTGGTTCAAGAGATTTCTTCTGTTCCACGGCCCCCGTTCATCATATTTGCCACCGCCTATGATGAATACGCCATCCAAGCCTTTGAAGTAAATGCTGTTGATTACCTGTTAAAACCATTTTCCGAGGCCCGTGTAAGCGAAAGTGTCTCCCGCGTGAGACATATGAAGAAAGCAGGAAAGCCCCGGCTAACCGGGCAGGAGTTGCGAACCATTGCGGATTATATGGCCCAAGGAGCAGAAGCGATCACCAAGGTGCCTGTTGACAAGGGCGGTCGTATCCTGCTGCTGGACTCAGCGGAAGTCGTCTTCTGCAGATCTGACGAAAAAAGGGTCACCGTCCATACAAAAACCACCCATTTTCCCGTCCATGCACTTTCCAGCCTCGATGCACTCGAAAAGCGGTTGCGCACCTGTCCATTTTTTCGCTCCCACCGTTCGTACCTGGTCAACCTTTCTCATATACGGGAAATTGTTCCCCTGATCAACGGCCGTTACCTGATCACCATGCATGACCAACAATCAACCGAAATTCCTTTGAGTCGGACTCGGGTGCGGGAATTCAAAGAAAGAATGGGTTTGTCAGGTCACTAAATATTCCCCTACACTCCCTTCCGGCAGTCAATATCGACCGCTTATCCTTAAAAAACGACCTTTCAAATGATTTTACTTGATTTTTTCCTTAGATAAAGTCAGGATACCTGCGATCTAGAAACCAGCACTGCTCTCAATACAAGGAAGAGGTCTCATGGCCATCGTTCATCTTCTCATAACCTTACTAGAGCATTTTGGTCTTATCGTTTCCGCCACGTTTCTTCTCCTGTCATGGAGCGCCTTCCGAAAGCTGGTCCTCAAAGAAACCTCTCTCCTTGATAAAAGTATTCTCATTCTGTTCTTCGGCGCCTTCGGCATTGTTGGGACGTATGCCGGAACCCCCATGATGGGGGCTATTGCAAACCTGCGTGCCATCGGGGTTATAACGGGCGGTCTTTTCGGCGGTCCGTTGGTGGGGGCCGGGGCAGGCATCATCGCAGGAGGGCATCGCTTTCTTATCGATATGAATGGTTTTACCTCGGTCCCATGCGGTCTTTCCACCTTCCTGGAGGGTCTTGCAGCCGGGCTCCTGTCCCTGCGTCTCAAAGAGAAGGTCCTCAATTGGCGAGTGGCCGCTTTCCTGGGTATCGTTGGCGAGTCAGCTCATATGCTGATCACAATGGCCATTGCCAGACCCTTTGCCGAGGCTTGGGCCCTTGTCCAGGTAGTTGCGCTCCCCATGATCCTGATCAATTCCTTCGGGGCGGGACTCTTTGTTGAAATCATCCGGTTTGTTCTTGAAGACCGACAGCGAAGAGAATCTTTGCAGGCCAGGAAGGCCCTTGATATTGCCAATCGGACAGTCACCTACCTGAAAAACGGGCTCACCATGGAATCGGCACGAGAAACCGCTCAAATCATTTTTGACCACTTAACAGTAGCGGCCGTTTCAATGACCGATGAAACGCAGATCCTCTCTTTCATCGGGGCTGGGGAGGACCACCACCAGGCAGGCATGGCATTCCAGACTGCAGCAACCAGGAAGGTCATCCAGACGGGAAAGCCGGTATTTCTCATGGGTAAAGAACAGATCGGGTGCACCGATCCCCATTGTCCCCTGGAATCTGCCATTGTAGCCCCACTCCGAAAGGGAAAATCCATTGTTGGGGCCATCAAATTTTACGGAAGCAAGAAGATCCCTTTGAACAAAATTGATTTCCAGCTTGCGCTGGGGCTGGCGAATCTCTTTTCCACCCAGCTCGAACTGGAGGATATCCACATAACATCCCAGCTCCTTGCCCGGGCGGAGATCAAACGGCTCCAGTCCCAAATCAATCCCCATTTCCTGTTCAACTCGCTCAACACCATTGTATCTCTCTGCCGCACCAACGCTGAAAAGGCCAGGGAACTGATCCTCGAACTTTCAACCTACCTGAGAAGGAATCTCAGACAAAATATGGGCCTCATCCCCGTTGCACAAGAACTGCAGCAGGTCAAATCGTATCTCTCGATCGAGCAGGCAAGATTTGGGGATCGTATCAGGGTATCCATCGATATGGAAGAGGGATGTCAGGACTGGCCTGTTCCTCCCCTGATCATTCAGCCTTTGGTGGAAAATGCAATCAAACATGGGATCTACAGTCGAGAAGACGGTGGGTCTGTCCTGATCGGCATTGCACGTACAAACGGTGATCTCAGTATTTCCGTAAAAGACAACGGTGTTGGCATGAACCGAGACGTTGTGCGGAGTGTCTTTTCAAAGGAGACCGCTGACCTTGGAAAGGTTGGAGGCGGCATCGGTCTCAGGAATATCAACCAGCGTCTGGAACGGGTTTATGGCCCACAATACCGGCTCAGGATCAGAAGCAGCCCCCAAAAGGGCACTTCGGTCCGGATGAAAATCCCAGCGTCCAGCCCTGTCCTTGAAACGGCTGCGCCTTCAGTGGCAGAATCGTGAAGAGGGGTTGTTTTGTAGGAGCAACGCCCGC
>QMLQ01000251.1 GCA_003646815.1 Deltaproteobacteria bacterium
CCGTGAAAAGGATGAACGCTCCTGTCCCGGCAGGATGAGAAAGACCGCCTGTTGTTTTATGCCGCGTTTTTCCACTTCCCCTGTCAGGTCTGAAAGAGTGGAGAAAAAACCAGCCTCATCGGGCCATCCAATGCGGTATCCTGTAAAGACCAGGGTATCCTCGGGGTATCCTCCCGAGACCAGCTCTTCCACCATTGTCCGCGTGTCCCATGCCGAGAGGTATATGGCGAGGGAACACCCGTGGTTCGCCAGGGCCTTGAGACGTTCCCTTGCCGGGACCGGAGTCTTCCCCTCTATCCTGGTGAGGATAAGGGTTTGTGTGATCTCCGGCAGGGTAAAGGATATCCCCGCCCGGGCCGCGGCGGCAAAGGCGACGCTTACCCCCGGCACCACCTCGTATTCCACGCCGTCCCGATCAAGGAGAAAAACCTGCTCCCTGAGAGCGCCGTAAAGGGAGGGATCTCCGGTGTGCACCCGGGCCACGTTTCCCCCAGCCTGTACGGTCTCCATAATAAGGGTATGGGTCTGATCCAGCGTCATGGATGATGAGTCCATCACCCGGGCGCCTTTCTTTGCACATGCGACCACCTCCTTTGGCACGAGGGACCCGGCATAGAGGACCAGGTCCGCCTCCCGGATGAGTCGTTGCCCCTTGACCGTGATGAGTTCCGGATCGCCCGGACCGGCCCCGATAAAATATACCTTGCATCTGTTTTGCTTTTTCATATCAGTTCCTTCACTCTCCGCCCGGTTTGCCCGCCGAGACGATGAAGACCGGGTTCAGGGCCTCGAGCCGGAGGTCTTGGCCCAGGTCCTTTCCCCTTGCTGCCGACACGAGACTGACGGCAATGGACCAACCTGCTCCGGCAAAAAAGTCAACCGCTCGCTGCAAAGAGCCCACGAGCACCAGATGCAGGACGATCCTCCCGCCCGGCCTGAGCCTTCGGGCCGCCTCCATAAGGACCTTGTCGTTTTTACCCGCTCCTCCTCCCATGAATATCCTGTCCGGTTCCGGCAGATCGAAAAGGCAATCGGGCATTTCACCGTGGAACGCCTCCACATGGTAACACCCGGTCCGGCGGATGTTTTCACGTATCTGCTCCACCCGTTCCACCCTTTTCTCCACGGCAAACACCCTGCCCCTTCTTGCAAGGAGCGATGCCTCGATCGCCACAGAACCTGAACCGGCTCCGAGGTCCCACAGGACATGGCGGGGGCGTATCCGGAGAGCGGCGAGTCCGGCCGCGCGAACTTCCTTTTTGGTAATCTGTCCCTGTTCATGGATATAGCAGTCATCGTCCATGCCCACATGCGGGAGGATCTCGGGGTGACTCATCCGTTGAAGGAGCAGGAAATTGAGAGGGGAAAAGTCCGTATCTTCGGCCTGCGCGAGGGTGTACCTGCCCGTCCGCTCATCTTCAAGCCCCAAATTTTCAAACACGTGCATTTCAAAGGTGTCCACCCGCCTGCGAATCATTGCCGACGCAATGCGGCAGGGTGTGTTTTCAGGGTCCGTATATATGGCGACCCGGTCAAAAAATGCCAGGGCCCGGAAAAGGGGGGACATGTCCTGTCGGCCGTGGAGTGAGACCGCCTTTATATCCTGCCAGGATATCCCGAGCCGGGCGGCCGCGGCCTGGAGTACGGTCACATTGGGATGTATCCGCACATGTTCCCTTCCCAGGCCCTTTACCAGGAGCTGGCCGATCCCGAAAAAGCCCGGATCCCCGTCTGCCAGGACTACCACCCTTTTCCCGGCCTGTACCGCCCCCCTGACCTGATCCAGAACCCGCTCCAGGGGAGACTCGATCACGATCTGTTGTGCATGAAAGGGTGCGGCCCGATCAAGGAGCCGTTTCCCTCCGGCCAGGACATCCGCCTTTTGGAGAATCTCCTCGTACGATGGGCAAAGCCTGCCGTTTCCCACCCCCATGCCCAGGACTTCAACCGTTTTCATCCATATCTCCTGTTTGCCCCTCTACGTCCTGCCGGTGCGCTTCTCCGGATGCCAAGCGCCTTCCCAGAAGCGTACCGTCAAAGCCGAAAAGACAAACCTCCAGGCACACCTTCGGCGGGATAAAACACCTGCCGTTCGAGACGGCCTTGCCTATGAGCGTTTGAATCACATCCTCTTTGTGTGTGTCATGGGAAATTATGTCCAATACCTCCCGCGCGGTATTGGCCTTGACCACGGCTCCCGCCTTTTGCCCGTTGATTCCCGCCGCCTTGCACCATTCCCCCAGGAGACGGAAGTCGATAAGCGCTGTCCCGGCATGGGTATATTCATGGCCCTGGGCCACCTTGATCAGCTTGCCGAAGAAACAGCCATAAATGATGTGCGAAAAACGCCTTTGGGCCGCCTCTTTCAAACTGAACGCGAAAAAGTCCGCCACCTGGATGGAAGCTTCTTCGGGCAGTTCCGGAAAAAGGGCCTGCAGGAACTTTTCACTCTTTCCCCCGGTGCAGAGGGCCACGGTTTCCAGGCCCATGGCCTCTGCCACGTCCAGGGAGAGAGTGATTGTTCCTTCATAGGCCTCATGGGAAAAGGGGATTACGGTTCCCCGGGTTCCGAGGATGGAGATCCCCCCCACAATGCCCAGGCGCGGGTTCAGTGTCTTCCGGGCGATCTTTTCCCCATCTGCAACCTCGATGATGATCTCCAGCCCCATGGGAGCAGTCCCCGTTTCCAGAAAACACTCCTGAACCGCCTTCTGCAACTGCTTGCGGGGTCCGGGGTTTATGGCGGGTTCTCCGGGAGGGATGGGCAGTCCCGGTTTTGTTACCCTGCCGACCCCCTTCCCTCCCCGGAGCAGCACCTGATTGCCGTGTCCCCCAGGCTTTAGCAGGACCGTACAGGAAATCCGTGCCCGGTGGGTGGCGTCCGGGTCATCACCCCCGTCCTTGATCACCGTGGCCGTGGCGTGGTCTCCCGAAATCTCCACCGTTTCCACGGGGATCATGAGCCGCCCCTCTTCCGGGCAGGGGATAGCCACGTCTCCGGTCCGCGGACGCTTCATGAGCAGGGAAAGGAGGGCCGCCTTTGCCGCTGCAGTCGCCGCGGAGCCGGTGGTAAACCCATGGCGAAGCCGTTTTTTCCCTCTGGATGTTTTCGTCTTCCCGTCACCCCGCTTTCCCGGCCAGTTCCGCAAGGGCGTTCACCACGGAGGCGGCCAGGGCAGATCCGCCCTTTCTCCCCCTGATGGTGATATAAGGAGTTTTTGACCGGCCCATAAGAAGTTCCTTTGACTCCTCGGCATTCACAAAACCCACGGGCATGCCCACCACCAGGGCCGGCCGGCACGTCTCTTCATCCATGTGATCGAGGAGTCGCAGCAGGGCCGTGGGTGCGTTCCCGATCACAAAGATTCCATCCTCCATCCTCCGGGCCACCAGGTCAACGGCAGCCCCGGCCCTTGTTATACCCCCCTCTCTCGCCCGCCGGGCCACCTCCGCGTCACCCATATGGCACTCCACCGTGCACCCCCATCGGTCGATCCGCCTGCTCCCAATGCCGGCACGGGCCATTTCCGTGTCCGTGACGATGGTGCACCCGCGTTTTAAGGCTGCAATGCCCGCTGAAACGGCCTTTTGGTGGAACACCACCAATGACAGGAGTTCAAAATCGGCGCTGGTATGGATCATGCGCCGCACCACCTCCCACTGAGCTCCTTCAAACGGCCTGGGCTCGGGGACCTCCGAATCGATGATTGCAAAAGAAAGGCGCTCGATCTCACCGGGTTCTGTAATCTTTGTCATGCGTATCATTTTCCCTCCTGCGATTTTCTCATCCGCATCTTCGGCAGTATTCGACAAAATGGCGCGCCACCGCCGGGTTCGATCCCCAGTGGAGGTGAATATAAGAGCCCAGCACTCGCCCTGTTTGAAACCCCTCCCTGATCCCTGTCCTTCCTTTACGGTCCGTGACCCGGTATATGGTGAGATATCCGGCCGGCTCCCGGGAGATGACGGAGTAGTGGAACTCGTGACCCCGTATTATGGTGCCCGGGGGCCCCAGGATGGAATCCCTTTCGGTTATGACCTCCCGATAGCCCAGGGCCTTAAACCGCTCTTCCATCCGGCACCTGAAGGGAAAGATTCCGGCCATGGGGTGGAGAACGCCCCGGAGATCCTCAATCTTATCCATGAGAAACATGAATCCCCCGCATTCTGCATACACGGGCATACCGTCAAGAGCGGCCTGCCGGATTTCGCGGTTCAGATCACAATTCCGGGAAAGAGTTTCTACATGAAGCTCCGGGTATCCTCCGCCCAGGATCAATCCCTTGATTTCCGGTGGCAGGGATATGTCTCTGAGGGGGGAAAAGG
>QMLQ01000252.1 GCA_003646815.1 Deltaproteobacteria bacterium
TTCAGCCTTTCCAATGTTGCGAGCATGGCAAAGCACTGTATTCCCGTGATCACCTCATTCGTTTCAAGACTTAGGTGAGATGGAATATGCTGATTTGTCCCGGCTGTCTCCGCCATTTTCGCATGCACAACAAGGAAGATGGCAACATCCACCGCGGCTTGTTTGGGCACGATTTCTCCCTCAGGGCTTTCTTCCCACGCAATTTCCTTCAAAATGTCATCAGGGATGATACTCATGTCTGGACGCAAGGGATTGATTCGCCCTGATTCGACAGCTTCCACAACCCACTGAATTGCCTTCTGCTGCTTTTGCATAACCTTCTCAACCTCCACGATTATTTTTTGCGCTCTACAAGTACTTATAGAAAGTTTGCTATTTTTTCTTCGGGAGATTTTCCGATTTTCCGGTAATGACTTTATGGGACATAAGAGTTTCGGATTAGCAAAAAAGGGAAGTCAAATTCTTCCTCATAAGAAGCGTGGTATTTGAAGCAAGAAGCGTGGTATTTGGAGCAAGAAAGCGTGGTATCTGGAGCAAGAAAGCGTGGTATTTGGAGCAAGAACGAAGGAAGATACTTCTATTTACTTTGACTAATATTTGACAAATAAACGACTACTACCGCGCGCGCACGCGCACGAGAGAGAAAGATATTTTTATCCTCCCCGCACAAAGCCGTCATCTGTCCGTTCGTCGTCGTTTTTTATTCATGTTCTATTTTCTCGTGGCCATTCGGGATTTGGGGTCTATCTGAGGGATGGTCCTTGGGGGCGGTGGTGTAGCTCTATCGCACACCTCTTTTCTACCAGGCAGTTTGTATTTAAGATTTGCCCTCGCGCGCGCGTAATAAAGTTTATTTTTATTATTTATTAATCTAGTTAGTAACTATATCTGTCAATCTGGCAATATATTGACAATAAATGCGGCTAGTTAACATTTCCCTGACAACATAGTCCCTTTCGGCCTCCATCTTTTTCTCACTGATCTTCAAAAAAAATCAGCAAACTTTCTATAAGTACTTATAGAGACCGAAATCGCCGATTGGCGTCGTATGACGCCCTTTGTCGCCGATTGGCGTCACCGGCCCATACAAAAGGAAAGGAGGTCAAACAATGAGCACTATTCCGGCAGTCCATCTCGGACTGGACTTGGGGTTCGGCGATGTGAAAATCGTGGCCGACTTTGAGTGCGGTGAAGCCAATCATCGCCAAAAGGTGTTGAGGAAATTTCCAACGGCTGTTGCTTATGCAAAAGACGGGATTATCGGGAACCTCGGCGGGGACAGCGGGAAAACCTATTCCTTTAACGGGAGGAAGTATGTCGTTGGCGCTTCAGCACTTCAATTTCGGGACGTATTCTCCACCAGGGATATAAATTTTCTCATACATTTTTCCCCTCTCCTGGCTTTCGCGGCCGTCGAAGGGCTGGCGCAGGAAGGCTCGATGGGTCCCGAGATCCTGCAGCCCGGCAAAAAGAGCGTCTGCCTGGGAGTACCACTGGCATATTTCCATTCCAGACGATCATCCCTTGTCGAGGCTGTCAGAGCCTGCCACGTCTCGGGTGCATCCCTCGATTTTACCAATGTTGAAGTGAGAGCACAGGGGCAGGGGATACTTTTCGATTTCATGTTCGACGAGGATGGGGAAGCGATAGAGGAGCGGCTGAACATGAACATCCTGATCGTGGATATCGGGTTTAACACGGTTGATATCCTGGGAGTCGTCAACGGGAGATCCAGCAGGGAATGGTCCGGCATGATCGAGAGGGGCGGCATCTCCAGGATATGCCAACAGGTCGGGGATTACCTGCAAAGGGAGTTCAGCTTCGATCTGCCCGAGCAATCTCTCAAGGATGTCATCACAAAAAGGGAAATCACCCTCTACGGTGCGAAAAAGGATGTCTCCGAAGTGATCAGGAAGGCGCAGGAGGAATATTCCGACTGGCTCATGCAGGAAGTGAGGTCCAGGTGGGACGGCTTCCTCCAGAAGGCGGACAGAATGATCATCGCCGGGGGAGGGGCCTATTACGTTCGGGATGATTTTGCCGAAAAGTATCCGAAAGATTTTCTCTACGTCCCGGAAAAGCCGGAATACAGCAACGCAATGGGTTTTTACAAGTATCTGGAGGCAAAAAAACATGCCGAACAAGACGTGCAGGAGGATCACGATCCGGCTGTACAATCCTGAGATCATAGCGGTGATCGAGAACGTCCCCAAGGGCTTCAGGTCGGCTATGGTTCAATCCGCCCTTGCCGCCTACATCGAAGCGGGCCAACATCGGGCTTTGCTCAGGACACTTCAGCACAGCAGCGAGTTTCCAGAGGAGGAACCCGGGGATGCGATTGCGCAATTAACAGGAGATTTTTGATCACATTGTCAGGAGGAATTACTATGAAAAATTTTGTATTGGCTATCGGCGTATTGGTATTGACGGGTGTTGTAAGCGGGTGCGGCCTGGTGAGTTACACCAGCATGAATCAGGGAACCGAGATTAAGGAAGATCAACTGGCTAAAATCAAACCCGGCATGACCAGGCAGGACGTGCTCATCGCCCTTGGAGAACCCACAAAGGTCAACGCCGTGGATGAAAACAAGGTGTGGCTCTATTGCTGGCAGCGGGGAGGAAGCTCTTCGGTGCTCTGGGGGGCCTTCGGGAACAACAACGCCAAGGCCTACTGCGCCACCATCCTATTCGACAAGGATGGAAAGGTCCTCAGAACGGGGAAAGGGCGTGCGGGAAGCGCTCAGTTGACACCGGTTTTCACCGTCCGCCAAGAAAAAGTGGATAAATCAAAACAGAATCAGAAGAAAGAAAGCTGGTAGAGGGAGGGAAATTTATCATGAAGAAATACTGGATTTCCATACTACTCATTACAGCAATTTTTATGGCAATGACCTGCATGGCCACAGACAAGCCCGCCCTGCAACCGGCGGGCGCCTGCCGGGAAATAACGATCCAGGCATTGAGGGCACAAGTGCCCATCCCTCCCGCCACCATCTTGTCAAAGCGTGATGTGAACGGCGTTTGCGAGGTGATCCTCGATATACGGGGGCGGATGGTCCCGGTGTATGCGGGCAGGAACTATGTGATCGCCGGGGAGATGTACCAGGCAAAAAAGCAGATCACCCAGGACAAATTGAACCAGCTGAAGGTCAAACGATTCTTATGGCTGAAGCCGGAGGTGGAAAAGTGTGTCGCCATGACCCTCAAGCCGAAGGACACGCCGGTAAAGCGCACCGTATATATGATCACGGACCCGGTATGCCCGTTCTGCCACCGTGCAGAGACCCGGCTGGAAGAGTTTGCCCAAAAGTACGGGGCAGTGTTCAAACTCGTCTTCAACAGCGTCCACCCACCTGTCGGCAGAGAGAAGGCGATCGAGGCGGTATGCCGCAAACTCAGCGCCGAAGATTATCTCAAAGATTCCTGGAAAAAGGAAAACAAGACCCAGCAGTACCAGTGTGCCGGCGGAGTTGAACTTATAAAACGCTCCGAAAGCCTTGCAAGGAAGCTGGGAGTGCGGGGTGTCCCGGTATTTTATCTTGAAAACGGGGAAACGGTCGTCGGGGCCAACATGCCTGCTCTCGCAAGGGCATTATCGCAAAAAGCAGTCAAGGTGTCTTATGCGAAGTAGCATCATCGTAACTGCCATTGCCCTTGCCCTTGGCATCGGATCAAGTGCCCAGGCCTTTTGCTTCGACAGGGCAGGAGTCATGTACGCCATAAGTCCGGAGCTGCTTGAGGCCATTGCCAAGGTGGAAAGCGGGCTTGATCCCGACGCGATAAACCGGAACAGGGACGGCAGCTCTGACTACGGCCTTATGCAGATCAACTCCCGCTGGCAGGAGAAATTGAGCAGTAATTGGCGATACCTGTCAGAGCCCTGTTACAACGTCATGGTGGGCTCGTGGATACTCAGGCAGTGCATCAACCGGTATGGATACACCTGGGACGCGGTTGCCTGTTACCACACCGGGAAAGGCATATCAGATCTTAAGGGACCGAAAAAGGAACGGGCAGTCAGGTATGCCCGCAAGGTCAGGGAGGCTCTCAAGAAGCAGTGACAGCAAAAAAGAGACACACGATGTACGCCCTGGTGTTTTTCGCGGGAATCGGCGTTGCTGCCTTGGGCTTTCACGAGTCCATTGCACGCTACTGTTCCACGATCCCATGGGTGACAGTCCTGAGCATGGCCATATTCCTCGGGGGTGCTTTCTACGCGGTCCTTGAAAGGAATCTCATCGTCGGTGTGGTGAGCGTCGGAGCGGCCCTTGTGCTTCCCTGGGTAAAGACCTGGGTGGTGGCCTACTGGCCCTGGATTCATCAA
>QMLQ01000253.1 GCA_003646815.1 Deltaproteobacteria bacterium
GGCAAGGCGGCCGATCCGCTCGTTTCATGGATGAGCCATGAGGTCTTTGCGAAAATGACCCCCTGATAAAAGACAATGCTGCAGAAGGGGAAAAAAAACACCAGGTAAGTGATGATATCCAGGATACCTCGCACCCTGGGAGAAAAGCGATTATAGATGATATCAATGGCCACATGTCCTTTGTAGAGCAGGGTATAGGCCGCAACCAGCATAAAATGGGGACCATATAAGAAATCCGTCACTTCAGGCGCCCATATATGTGGCATATCGAAGATCCTCCTTGATATCACCTCGAATACCACCACGGCGGTCAGGGGAACGACAAGCCAGATAAAAATCCTGCCCGTCCATTCGCTGATATTATCGATGCTTTTGAGAAACGTTTTAAGTTGCATGTGCAAACCTTTCCTTGGATAGTGAGCCTCTATTTTTTCTTATTCATTCTCAAACACATCTCTTCTCGGTTTTGTTTCATGTAGGTATTTCACAAAACCTCTCAAAAGGGAAAAGAGGCCCCCGGGGATTCTCCCATCCCACCGGAGGCCTCGCCAGGGTCTATTCAACTCCCATTTTATCGAGCGCAGCCAGGACCTTATCCACATAGGGTGGAGTCTGTCCATGGCCGAATGGTTTGGATAGTTCGCGCCAGTCCTTGTACTCTTTTAAATACATCATTTGGGATTTCAGGAGCCGTGCGTAAAATTTGGATTTCTTGGCCTGCATGATGCAGTACTCGCCAGCCAGTTCTTCCAGTTTTGCGAAGCTCTCCGGTTTCATCTTCACGATTTTCGTGCCTTTTTCCACAAATCTCTCTATGGATCTCGCAGACTCACCCTCCCAAAAAGCCATCCCCTTTAATGAGGCCGCCTGGGCCGCATACTTCAAGATAATTTTATACGTCTTGGGCAAGGCATTATAGGACTTCAAATTCACCATAACGCCTACCTGAGAAGAAGGCTGAAACCAGGCCGGCGCGGTCCAGTACTTGGTAATCTCGGCAAATCCCATTGACCAGTCTATGCCGGGGCTGCTGAATTCAGCGCCGTCCAGGGTCCCCCTTTCCACGGCCAGGTAAATCTCTCCTCCCGGCAGCTTAATGGGGGCGGCCCCGATCTGCTTCAGGATCCAGATGGTTGCGCGGGATGGGGTTCTCAGTTTTTTGCCTTTGAAATCAGCCAGGGTGGTAATGGGACCGGCTTTGGCGGTGGTACGGAACCCGGATTCCGCAGGGGTCGCTCCCACGGAAAAATAGGTCATCCCGTATTTTCCATAGAGTTCCTGCATGATCTCCAGGCCGCCAAAGTCATACATCCAGGTAATATAATCAAGGTTATCAAACCCGAATGGAAAAGAACCGAGGAAATCAAACGCAGGATCCTTGCTTGCCCAGTAGCTGGGCCAGTCACCGGCTGCATCGACTACTCCCTTGCTGCAGGCATCAAAGTATTCGAAGGCCTTCATCAGGGATCCGGAAGGAAACCACTTTATCTCAAAATTTCCGTCGGTCATCTCTCCCACATACTTGATCATCAATTTTTCACCTTTGTAGAGATTAATGGCCGGGGTCCAGGTACTTCCCATTTTCCATTTAATCTTTTTTGCCATGGCCGTGGTTCCAAACGCAAGGACCACTGCTACAACTGCCACAAAGATCAACCATTTGTATTTTCTCATTTTCTCCTCCAAGGTAGTTGGGTTCATAACCACGATCTGAGATCCCTCTGAAAGATCTTGATCCCCTTACCGTCTCCTGTTTCACCTCCTTTCTCGTGTGTTCTGCTACTCTTGTCCGCCACGTACTCACCCCAGGGTGTCCCCGCAAAGACAGCAGCAACTCCGGCCCAAAAGGGCCTCTTTCACATCATCAAAATCTGCGTTCCTGTGTTTTGTCGCGAACCATACCCACCACATACGGCCCCTCAGGAACCACCACAGCGCAGTGCCTTTCCTTGAGCAGCCTGTCCACAGTGGCCTGTAAATCATCCACCTTTGCGGCGCCGATGTTTTTTACCTCGTCACCGGTCAGGCCCGAGGAATACACGTATACTTCCCCGGCATGGTCCAGGGCCTGGTAGATATTCTGGACGCACCACTGGTCGATGACAAAGTCTCCTGGATCACCATATTTCTTTGAAAACTCCTGAAAGCTGCAAACTGATTCAAGGATACTACAAAACTCCGCACTTCCCAAGCCCTCCCTGCACTCGCAGGCAACCACGATGGTGCCGCCCTTTTCCATGATATCCATGGCGCAGATAAGGGCCTTGCTGATCTGGTAAAAGGTGGCATCCAGGGGGTATCCCCCGCCGGAAGTGATCACTAGGTCCACTCGTTCTTTCATTTCCACCACGGAATGCTCTCGAACCAGTCGGCAGCCCGCGACATGGGCCTTGTCATAGTGACCGGCAAAGACCCCGGCGATCTCCCTTTCCTTGTTAATGACCACGTTCAGGATAAAATCAACGCCCACTAATTCAGCGACCCGAATACCGTATTCATGGAAAGGATTTCCCTCCAGGAGACAATTGGTCACGTTGGGATGGTCGATCATCTCATAGGAATGCATGAATTTCATGGTCTCGAAGCTCGAAATACCCGGGAGGATAGCCTTGCGGCCACCGGAATAGCCCGCATAGAAATGGGGCTCAATAAGCCCGGTCAGGATCTTCAAGTCCGCATCGAGATAGCGGTTGTTAATCTCAATAGGCGCCCCTTCTATCTCGTCTATCTTCCGGTATTCTTCTGACTTCCGGCAGTAATGGTTCACGATTTGATAATGATCCATGATATCCCGACCAACCATGTATTCCAGCTCGCTTCCAAGGTTGGGCCGGTGCATCCCGGTGGCAATGAGGATGGTAATGTTGTCTCTTGGGATACCGCTTTGTTCCAGCGTCTTGAGAAGCGGGGGAAGAATGATCTTGTTTGGGACAGGGCGGGTGATATCGGAGATAACAATGCAGGCGTTTTTCTTTCCTTTGGCCAATTCGGTGAGAGGAGGGCTCTCGATCGGATGGTCCAGAGCCTCCTCAACCGCCTTGAATGGATCATCTACGGGTTGAAGGGGCTTCATTTCCAGGAGCTCCACCGACTCCGGAAGGTTCACGTCGGCCGTCTTTTCACCGTAGAGCAAATGAGCCTTCATTGGTCCGCCTCGTTGAAAAAGTTCGCTATAATCACGCAAGCAGGCAGTCATTGAGGAAAAAAATGTTCTGAAAACTGGTCATACCAATATCTAAATTTGAAAAACATTGTCAAGAACTAATTGGAGCGGTATAAGAAAAAGACATTGCACCTCCAGTATTTTTTTGGTATTACCAGTTAACAATGCAACCGCCCTGCAGGAGATCCCCATGTTTCATAGAATCTCCCCCAAAAAGATTTCTGATGAGATCATTGAACAATTCAAGACCCTGGTGAGCACCGGTGAGCTCAAGCCTGGTGATGAATTGCCCTCCGAGAGAGAGATGGCTGAATCCATAGGGGTCAGCAGGCCCCCGCTCCGCGAGGCGCTCAACGCTCTCCAGGCCATGGGATTTATTGAAATACGTCCGCGAAGCAGGATTCTTGTAAAATCCCTTACCCAAAAACCTGTTGAAGACCCTTTAAGCCTCCTTATCTCCGATGACCCGGAAAAATTCTTTGAGCTCCTGGACATTCGCAGGGCCATGGAAAGCTGGGCCTCATTTAACGCCGCGAAAAAAGCAACGGAATCTGATATTAAGCGGCTTGAACAGATCATTGCCCGGGACCAGGAAAATTTGAGGAACAACCGGGAAGATGCCAAGACCGACGCGGATTTCCATATCTCCATCGCCCTTGCAGCCCACAATACCGTTCTTTCCCACCTGACCGCTTCCTGTTACAACATGCTCTGGAGTACCCAGAAGATGTCCCGGAAACAACTTTTCAGGAAAAAAGAAAATAAGCAACGTATCGCCGAGCAGCACCTGCGCATCTTTCAGGCCATCAAGAGCAGGAATCCCGATCAGGCATCCCGGGAGGCACGGCGTCATATCAACTTCGTCGAAAACGAACTGAAAGAACTCATTGCCTCAGCCGCCCCTCCCGGCTGATTCCGTTCTTTTTTCCACTCACTTTCAAAGGGGCTGTTGGAAAATGTTCAGATGCAAGGCATCTGAAGTCCCGGGGAATGAGGCGTACTTAAACAGTACGCCGCAGTGACGCGGGACGAGGATAACGCAGCAGGTGGGCTTTTTCCAACAGCCCTTTAGTTTTTCTTTTCAGCGTACGTGAGCACCATCCCCCCGTCAAAAAGCAGGTCTCCTCCAACGAGATACC
>QMLQ01000254.1 GCA_003646815.1 Deltaproteobacteria bacterium
AGGATATTGATGGCTGAAAGGATCTCCCTGGAAGAGCTGATGACCAGCCGTGCTCCCTTGCATCCCAGGTGGCGGGCAAGTTCATCGGCTGCCTGGCAATTGAGGGGATCATTGATCGCCACAGTGAGCCGGTCATTTTCCTTTTCAAGGGGGACGAAACACATTCGCTTGAAATACTGGATAGGAATGTCCCTGATTTCTTCGAAACCCGATGGAGCAGGAAGTCTTTCTTTGAAAACAGTGCCTGATTGTTCGGCGATAATGCGCAGGTTTTCCGGGCTCACTCCGTGATCAGGAACGCTCCCGGTTTGTCCAAAATCCTTGTTTCTGGTGGAAGCCTCTTTCATACCAGCATCTCTTCTACTTGAAACCCTTTTGCCTCAAAATTTCAGACTGCTCTCGCTTGTCCGCCTTTAACTGTTCCCGATCAATGAGACCCCGTTTCTGCTCATAGAGGTCCTTTGCGTTTCCCTGGTTCTTTACAATATGAGGCGTCAGGAAAACCAGCAAGTTCGTTTTAACATCCCTGTCACTGGTTGTTTTGAACAGCCATCCCATAAAGGGAAGTCCTCCGAGGCATGGGACCTGGGTCTTTCCCCGGTTCATCTGTTTCTCAATAAGCCCGCCGATAACCGCCGTTTCCCCATCCCTGACTGTAATCGTTGTCTTGGCTGAGCGAAAAGCGGTGGTGGGGGCAAGCACCGTCCCGCCAAGTGCGGTCGTTTCAAGCACGGTCTTTACGCTTTCTTCAAGGTTCAGCCTTACCAGGTCCTGGCTGTTGATTTGCGGGGTTACCTTGAGCGTTACTCCCACATCTTTATATTCAAAGCTCTGTATGGCCCGGTCCGTGGTGCTGGTTCCCTGGTCAATCCGTGTAACGAAGGGGATATTCTTTCCCACTTCAATGACCGCCTCCTCGTTGTTAAGAGTCAGGATCTGGGGCGTGGAGATAATGTTGAAATCGCTGTCGGTCCGTACTGCCTTGATAAAAGCGCCGAGGGTTGGAAAGGTGACACTGCCGAGGGTCACCGCCCTCCCCACGACACCGGCGGCAAACCCCGCTGGAAGGGAACCGGTTGAGAGATTATTGAGCCCGCCCTGGGAACCGGCAGTTCCACCGACCCAAACGCCGCCACTGCTCCCTTCACCGTACCCTCCATCATAGGTATTTCCAGCCCGCCATTCCACTCCCAGTTCCAGGGCCTTATCAGTCGATACCTCGACAATCAGAGCCTCCACATATACCATGGTACGTGGAATATCCAGCCGCTCAATAATTTGCTTGAGAATACGGTATTCATCCGGTTCAGCAATGATAACAAGGGTATTCGTGGCCTTGTCTGCTGAAACCTGAACTTCCTTGGAAATAAGGGGAATCCCGCCCTTCTTTTTCTCAGCGCCTTTTCCGGGGATCTGCATGAGAACCTTCGCCAGGTCCTCTGCAACCGCGTTCTGGAGTGAATAGACATGGATGCCCGACCTGGGCTTGGCCTCTTTCTGATCCAATTTTCCCACCAACATCCGGATGTCCGCCATTATTTTCGGCGGAGCTACCACGATCAGTGCATTCGTCCGCTCGTCAGAGATCATCTTGACACTGCTCTTTATCAGTTTTCTTCCCCGCTTCTGCAGAAAAATCTCTTTCAGTTTGGGGACAAGTTTCTCTGCCCTGGCATACTGGAGCATAAAGATGGCGGTTTCTTCCACCCCTTCCACGTCAAGCTGCCTGATGATCCTGATAAGCCGCTCCACGTTCGATAGCACATCTATGATAATAAGAGTATTTGTTTGCGCATAGGGAATGAGCAGGCCTGTCCTTGGAACCAGGGGTTTCAGCAGCTTGGCCAGGTTGGATGAATCGGCGTATTTCAAGGGATACAGCTGCGTAATGATCCTGTCCGTCGGGCTCCTGGTTTCTTTTCCGAAAAATGTTTCAACCCCCTTCCCCTTGGCCTCCGAAGCCTTGATGATCTTCACCACTTCGCCTGCGGGCACCGCCGTAAATCCGTTCACCTCCAGAACGGAGAGAAAAACCTTGTATGCTTCAGCCACACTCACCTTCCTGGGAGAAAGGATCGTCACGCGCCCCTTCACTGCCGGGTCAACCACAAAGTTCTTCTGTGTCAGGTCACTGATGAATTTGATCAGGACACCCAGGTCCACATCTTTGAAATTCATGGTGATCAGCCCGGCGGCCTGATCCGTCTTCTCCTGGCCTAAAGCAAGCCCCTGGTGTGCAAAGGAAAAAAGAAAGAGTAAGAGGACAACAGCCACAATCTGTTTACCGTATATCTGCATTTTCATCATGTGCACTTCACCCTATAGCTGATCTGTTTTTGTCGAAAGACGGTCATTCCTTGATCACGAACCGCCCGTGCCCTCCTCTCCAACGGGAAGCCGCTTCACCCCCACACGTCTCTTCACGCGGATATTTTTCCTCACAGCCGGAGTACGAACTATTTTCCGCCGGGGAATGTTTCTCCTGGGCGGTCTCCTCACCGGGGCCGGACCACTTTCATAGGACATGGCCAGGGATTCCTGCCCCCCTTTTCTCTCCAGGATCACCCGGTCCGTCAGGATTTTTACAATCCGAACCCCGTTGATAAAGTCATTTTCAGCGTACCGTTGCTGTTCCCGTGTTTTTCCGTCAAGGATCACCGCGAACCGGGCACCCGAATCATCGATCATAGTCCCCTTTAACTCTAGGTCAAGGTCAGTCTCTTTTACTGCCGCAGGAATCTTACTTGACGCTGGAGATGCCGCGGAAGACCTGTTTGTCTTGAATACGTCTGCCTTTATAACGGACTGAAAAGCGGACATATTCGCCATGGGTTTGCGAGGAGGAAGGTTTTTATCGGCCTGTTTCGAGGTTCTCAACGATTCCAGGAACGAGCCACTCCTTGTGGACGCCCAGGTGCGGTAGATAGTGAATCCGACCCAGAGAATCAAGCCGATAATAATGATATTGGCGAGCAAAAAAATCTTCCGGAGACGCATGATTTCCCTCTAAAATAGCATTAAGTTACGCGTCTTCCCTCATAAAAGCAAAGGATTCTTTTCTTGACCCTTCGCCGTTAGCCTCTTTCGTCAACATCGAGATAGAGTGCTGCAAATACCTTTGCGTCGGTAAGGATGTCCCCGATGAGGCACGATTCGTTCGGCTGATGGGCAGTATCAGCACAGGTAGACCACACAACCGCCGGGAACGCGTATTTTCTGAAAAATGCGGCAACCGTCCCGCCGCCGATGCCCATGGGTTTGCCGTCCCGGCCGGTGACCCGCTTAATTGCCCGCTTCAGTGCAAGCACCACCGGGGAGTCAACCGGCGTCGGTTTCGGGGCCTCCTGGCGCTGGATCGTTTCCAGATGGATTTTCAGGTCAAGCTCAGACCCGATTTTTTCAGCCATCACGCGGCACGCGGAGAGGACTTCCTCTGTCTCATACCGGGGTAACACCCGGCAATCCAGGGAAAAAACAGCCTTCCCGGGGATGGTATTGATATTCGGCACATTCGGCTCCATCCTGGTGGGACTGAAGGTAGAAGCCGGAGGACTGAAAAGATCGTCTGTATCAGGAAAAAGGGTGTCCAGCTCCTGCAGGGCCAAAATCAATTTTGCGGCGCCTATAAGGCTGTTTTTCCCCTTGTCCGGTGTGCTGGCATGGCACTGCTCTCCAATGATGGTGAACTGGACCCAGAGCATGGACTTCTCGGCAATTTCGATCATTGTTCCATCCTCGTTTCCGGCATCCGGTACAACGATAAGATCTTGCTCATGAAAAATATCTTTCCGGTGTTTCAAGAGAAAATGGAGGCCGAATTCACTTCCGGTTTCTTCATCCGCCACAACGGCAAGCCCCACCGGCCTGGACAATGCAATATCAGACTCAAGGATACCTTTCAATGCCAACCAGGAGCTGACAAAGCCATGCTGATTGTCTTCCACCCCTCTTCCGATGATCCTCTCTCCATCCACTCTGACGGTATACGGATCCGATTCCCACAGAGAAAGGTCTCCGGGAGGAACAATATCCGAATGGCTCAACACCCAGACTATGGGACCTCCCAGGTCTTCTCCCCATTTTGCGATCAAATTCGGCCTGTATCCGTCAGGGACCCTGGGATCAGGGGCCTGGATGATTTCCAAAACATCGGGATTCATTCCCTCAAGAACACCCTTAATGTATTCCGTCTTTTCGTGCTCACCGCTTCCCCCATTGGCCGGCCCCAGCGCAACTCTTGCCGTGAGCTCGGTTTGAAGATTGATTACCTCTTCG
>QMLQ01000255.1 GCA_003646815.1 Deltaproteobacteria bacterium
GCATCGCCGTCACTACTGCTTACGATGAAAAATCGGGGTATGTTGTGGTCAAGGTGAAGGATGAGGGCATCGGCATCCCCAAGGAGGTCCTCCCCCACATTATGGACCCTTTCTTCACCACCAAGCGAGGCAAGGGCGGAACGGGCCTTGGATTGTCTGTTTCTTCAAAAATTATCCGGGAGCATGGGGGAATTATTGATGTAAAGAGTCAACCGGGAGCCGGAACCACCTTTAAGGTATTTCTGCCGACGAACGAGAAAAAGAGGATCGTGACTGTCCTGGTCGCCGACGATGATGATCAGGCAAGGGGCATTGTCACAGAGGCACTCAGGGATGAGAACTATCTGGTATGGGGAGCAGCCAATGGAAGCGAGGCCTGCGTGAAACTGGGGAGAAATCGTCCTGATCTCCTGGTGCTGGATATCCACATGCCGAACATGGACGGTGTCGAGGTCTGCCGGGTTATCAAAAAAACAAAAGAGCTGTCAGGTACAAATGTCATTGTGGTCACGGGACTGCCGAACTCCCCAAAGGTAGGGGAGATCAAAGATATGGGTTTTAAGCACATTCTCTACAAACCTGTCAGGCTTCCCTTGCTGCTGGAGATGATCGGGAAAGTTTTGGAAAAAGGCAGCCCGGAGAGGATTGTTCCCGGCCGTAGTACAAACAGACGGCATTTGCAGTAACGAGAGAAATGGAGGTCGAGACGTGGACCAGGAAGTGTATCCTTCGCTCCCCATAATGGTAGTTGATGATGAAGCGCAGGTGCTGAAGAGTATTGAAATGGCCCTCCGGTCCAGAGGACTCAGAAACATCATGGCCGTAAAGGACAGCCGTGAGGTTATTCCTTTCCTTTCAAGACAGGAAGTGGGAGTGGTCATGCTGGACCTGACCATGCCCTTTATTTCAGGAGAAGAGCTCCTGGATGAGATTGTTCAGAGTTTTCCTGAAATACCGGTCATTATTATTACGGGAAACGACGAGATAGATATTGCAGTCAAGTGTATGCGCTCCAAGGCCTTTGACTATATGGTCAAACCGGTTGAAAAAAGCCGCTTGATATCCGGTGTCATGCGTGCGGTAGAGTTGCGCGAACTCAAGAAACAGAACGAGATGCTCAAGAGCCACCTGCTCACGGGTGTTCTAGAAAAACCCGAAGCCTTTTCCAAAATTATTACAAAAGATGCCAAGATGATAGGGTTGTTTCGGTATATGGAATCTATCGCCGGAAGTCGAGAACCGGTACTTATCACCGGCGAGACCGGAGTCGGCAAAGAATTGATGGCACGGGCGGTTCATACCGTTTCACAGTGCAACGGACCCTTTGTCCCCATCAATGTGGCAGGTATTGATGATAATGCCTTTTCCGACACCCTCTTCGGGCATGTGAAAGGGGCTTTTACCGGCGCGGATAGTACCCGAAAGGGCCTTGTGGAAAAAGCATCCGGCGGCAGCCTGTTCATGGATGAAATCGGGGACCTGAGCCCCGCTTCCCAGGTGAAACTCCTGAGGCTCCTGCAGGAGCGTGAGTACTTTGCCCTGGGCCTGGATGTACCCAAGGTGTCGAACGCCCGTGTCATCGCCACCACGAATCAGGATCTTGCGGGTCTCCAGAAATCGGGTCGTTTCCGGAAGGACCTGTATTACCGCCTTTCCGCCCACCATTTTCACATACCGCCACTTCGCGAAAGGCCCGGTGACCTTCCCATGCTCCTTGATCATTTTTTGAAAGAGGCATCAAAAGCGCTGAAAAAAACCAGGCCCTCATACCCGGAGGAACTGATCACGCTCCTTTCCAATTACCAGTTTTCCGGTAATATCCGCGAGCTTCGAGCCATGGTATATGATGCGGTAAGCAGGCACACTTCGGGCATCCTTTCCATGGAAGGATTCAGGGCCCACATGGAGCAGACACGATCCTGTCAGCACCATGAATCTGAGCCCGGCACCATGGGGCAGGGTACATCAGATTTGTCAGGATTCAGGCCGCTTCCCACCTTTGAGCAGGCGACGCAACTCCTGGTTCGTGAAGCCATGAAGCGAGCCCGGAACAACCAGTCCATGGCAGCCAGGTTTCTCGGGATTTCCCGTCAGAGACTTGCACGACATTTGAAGAACACGCCGTCGCCTGCTTCTTCTTTACCCCAGGAAAAACGGGTGTAACATTTCATAACACTGCTTCGTTTTGTAACAAGCTTTTTAACCTACTGTTATTATTATCCAAAAATGGATTCTCAGTTAAATGACGTACCGGATCAACACACCTGTCTCACCTTTCCTCTTGTTTTATGAATGACCAAAAACCGCAGTAAAAATAGCAAGTTAAGCTATTTTCGGTGGCATGGCATGCTCCTGGCATTGAGAAATCTGCACTTACCGGGCTTATTGCCAGGATCCGGAGTGAAAAACGTGCGGAGTGAAAGAGGGCGGATAGTGGAGAAAAAGAAGGGAAAGCTGAGATGAATATTTTGCTGGTTGATGATGAAATGGACCAACTTCAGAGCTTGAGAATCGGATTGAGGGCCAAGGGACACCATGTCTTGGAAACCTCAAGTGCTGAAGAAGCGATTCGTTATCTGGCCAATAATGAGATGGAAGTTCACCTGGTCATAACCGATTATCTATTGCCTGGCATGAATGGATTGGACGTGGTGAAAGCAATAAGAAAGAACAACAAGATACTGCCGGTTATCTTGATGACGGCCTATGGAGAAAACAACCTTTTTATTGAGGCGTTCAGGAGTGGCTGTGACAGCTATATTGAGAAGCCTTTTGCCATGGATGAACTCATGGGTGAAATCGAACGGGTAAAAACCGGCGCGACCTGTGAGCGGGGTCATCTGAGGACGCCCGATTCACGGTGGAAGCGATGATCGAACCGAAATCAGAGAAGTCACCATCGATTCTTGTAGTAGATGATAATCTGACAATCCGTCATTTTTTGGATCAGTGCCTGACGGCGAACGGCTATTCTGTTTACCTGGCTAAAGACGGTGAAAAGGGTATCCGGGCTGCTCGTGAAAATCTGCCTGATTTGGTGCTCTTGGATATCATCATGCCGGGCATGGACGGATTTGAAGTCTGTACACGTTTGAAACAGGATCCGGATACCCAGGGTATTCCGGTGTTGTTTATTACCACGCTTCATGATGTGGAGATCCACAAAAAAGCCATTGAGTGCGGGGGCCAGGGGTTCATAACGAAACCCTTTTCCGAGGATTTGCTGAATGCCTATGTGAAAATTTTTCTGGAAAAGAAAAAGGTGTTTGATGCGGTGGAAACGAGAGCGGATTCACAGAACAGATTTATGAACATGGGCATTCATGATCTCAATAATCTCCTGTTTGCAGTCTCATCTAACCTTGAATTGGCGATGCTCGAGGGAGAAGCAAAGGGCGACATGAGAAAACACATAGATCGGTCGCTCTTTATCCTGCGATCCGTGGCAGGGATGGTACATAAATTCCAGGAGATGTTGAAGCTTGGGTGCTCGGAGTACCAACCAAGAACGGACGTCGTTGACATGAGGAAGTTGTTGGAAAGAACTGTTTCGATTTTTGAGGGAGAGATGCAATCGGAAAATCTTGGTTTTGTCTTCCGTGGACCGCGCGTTTGTAAAGTGCGCGGTGACTGGGATTTGTTGGAACGTGTCATGATGAATCTTCTTGGAAATGCGGTTGAATTCGCGCGCGCCGGGACTGATATATCCTTTGTGATTGAGAGCAGGAGGAGTGAGAAAGATATGGTAAAATTTTTCCTGACTAATCATTGCTCCCCTCTCCCGGAAAAATACCGAGAGGGGGTTTTTGAAATGTTCAGGCAGGGGCCGCAGATAAAGAAGAGGCAAAGAGGCAAGGGAATCGGCCTTCATTTTTGTAAATCAGCACTAGAAAAGCAGGGCGGAAGCATCTGGATCGAATCCCCTATAAAAGGCCAAAGCCAAGGATTTGGTGTCCATTTTACACTGCCGGGCGTTTTCTGACTTGGAGGAAAGAATGTCAAAATCATCATACAAGCAGAGGAGGGGCATATGGATGTAGAGCTGGTGAACCCATTTATTGAAGCGACGTTGCATGTTCTTAGGACCATGTCCTCGACGGAGGCTACGCCAGGGAAGCCGTATGTAAAGAAGGATCAGCATGCGAGAGGGGATGTGACGGGAGTGATCGGGCTCACGGGTGAGGCGAGCGGCACGATTTCGGTGAGTTTTACGGAAGACAGTATCATTGCCATA
>QMLQ01000256.1 GCA_003646815.1 Deltaproteobacteria bacterium
CCCTTCCACTGTCCTGTTCCAGGGCCAAAATGACGCCGCTCCGGGAACATCCCGTTCCCCTGCCCAACAATAAATACCGTTTTTGGATAAGAGTGATATTTTTTGTAACGGCAGTTTAGTTCAAAGGAGAGTGAGCTGTCAAACGGCCTTTCCTTCCAGGCTAAGTACTCTGAAAAAAGCACTGGAAGTATCTTTCTCAATAGTATATTTTTCTAAAATAAGTAAACGTTATCAAGGAGGCGCAAATCTGATGCCCGAAGAAACCTTGGAAGAAAAATACCGGCGCGCAACCACCATAGTCTGTAAACAGGGGATGCTCCCTTTCCCGGTGAACGACACATCAATATCGATCATAAAAAATGTCGTCGGTGCTGAGGAAGATGAACTGGATTTCATCGCTGCCTTCCGGGATAAGGGATCCAAAACCATGGAGGAACTGCAGGCATCCAGCGATTTTTCTGCGGAGCGGATCCAGCAGCTTGCAACAAGCCTTGCCGGGAAAGGGCTTATATTCAATCAGCCCAGTTCAGCAGGGCTCATGGTCTATCGATTGCTCCCTCTGATGAATGTCGGATTGATGGAATACAAGTTTATGGGCAAGCTCAAGTGGGATGAGAATGAACGAATCCTGGCCCATTTGTTCCAGAAGCTCATGGACCAGGTGCGGGATCAGGTTCAGACAAACTATGACCAACTGGTCCCCATGCTCCAGAGCGCTCCTCCTGTCGATCGGACCGTCCCCATCCGGAACACGGAAGAAGGTGATGCTATCCGCATCATTCCCCTGGACAGGAACGTGGCCCTTCCGGAAGAGTTTGTGCTGCCGAGCCAGTCAGTGGATGAAATCATTGACAAATTTGATGATATCGCGGTGGGATATTGCTTCTGCCGTCAGCGGCGGGCTGTTTTGGGGGAACCATGCACCTTTGACGCACCCACGAGGACCTGTTTTACTTTCGGAAAATCTGCGCGGCATACTACGGCCCAGGGTTTTGCAGAGATGATCTCAAAAGAGGAAGCGCGGCGGATCATGCAGGAAGCGGAAGATGCAGGGCTCGTGCACAAGGCGTTTCATCCCAATTCAAAAGTGTCGCGTCCGGAAACCAGTATTTGCAACTGCTGCAAGGATTGCTGTGACACCCTGCGCCTCTGGAGAGACGGCGCCTTTCCATTGATTAACTCCACCTATTACCTTTCCGTCATCAATGAAGAATTGTGCATCGGGTGCGGGATCTGCGTGGAGCGATGCCCTACCGACGCGATCATACTGAATGAGGATGGAAAAGCCCAGCGGGATGAAAATTCCTGCTTTGGGTGCGGCATCTGTGCACGCTTCTGCCCCGAAGAGGCAGTTTCGCTCAAAGAAGGCCTGCGGAGGGTATCCGTACTTCCGCCGCGGATGCGCTAGCCCGGGTTCGGAGACTTGGGGGGAAACATGTTCACCGTAGGAGAGATTATTGATCTTGCCATTCGCATAGAAAAAAACGGAGAGAAGGTTTACAGGAAGGCCGCAGAGGAAGTTTCAGATCCTTCTCTCAGCGCACTCCTTGAATGGCTTGCGGACGAAGAACTCGAGCACGAGAAATGGTTTTTGCGCCTCAGGGAAGAGGAAAAAACAGAAGAGAAAATTCCTCAGTTTGAAGACATGGGGAAGGAAATCCTGCGCGGGGTCCTGGGCGACCAGGCATTTTCCATGAATGACGCTGATTTTTCCCATATAGATGAACTGAACGACCTTCTTTCCCTTTCTCTCGAATTTGAAAAAGACACCATCCTATTTTACGAGATGCTCGGGGATTTTATTGATGATGAGGATACAAACCGACAACTTGCTAAGATTATTGAAGAAGAACAACGTCATGTTGAACACCTGGAAGGATTCCTTAAAAAGGGGAAAGTCCCGGAGAGAGATGGTGCACCATGAATACAATTTTGCAGTTTGAAATTCTGGGAAACAGCTTCGGGCGGATTATGTCCCTGTTTGGCATTGTGCTGGTTTCTCTCATCCTAGGAAAAATCGCCAAGGCGGTCCTCCAAAAAATCGGACTGCAGTTCGAGGGCCGCAACCGATTTGTCCTGGCCACCACCCTGAAAGCGGTGAGTCGTGGATCTGTTTTTCTGCTGGCTGCTGCCGGTATTTCAGTGGGCCTTCATGTCCTTCAATTGAAGGCCTGGGTTGCCGAGATATCGGATACATTAAGCTCCATCCTCCTGGCCCTGGGCGTTGGATATTTTCTCTATTGGCTCGTGGATGTGCCCACCTCCTGGTTCACGAAAGTGGCCGGCAAAACCGAAACCAAGCTGGACGACATGCTGGTGCCCATGATCCGCAAGAGTCTCAGGGTCACCGTGGTTGTCCTCGTACTTGTCCAGATTGCACAAATCCTCAGTGACAAACCCATTACTTCCATTATCGCGGGCCTGGGGATCGGGGGCTTGGCATTGGCTTTGGCGGCGCAGGATACCGTAAAGAACTTTTTCGGCTCGGTCGTTCTGTTCGTGGATAAGCCCTTCGAGATGGGTGACCGGATTGTGGTGGACGGGCAGGACGGGTCAGTGGAAGAGGTGGGATTCCGTTCCACAAAAATCAGGACCCTCGACGGCCATCTGGTCACCGTGCCCAACGGTGAACTGGCAAACAAGATGATCCGCAATATCGGCAAACGGCCCTATATCAAGCGGATAGCAAACCTCACCATCACCTATGACACCCCGCCGGAAAAGGTGGATCGAGCCCTTCAGATCGTCAAGGAAATATTGGACGGCCATGAGGGCATGCATCCCGATTATCCGCCCAGGGTGTATTTTAATGAACTGAACGCTGACTCTCTGAACATCATCGTTTTTTATTGGTACCATCCGCCTGACTACTGGGCTTACATGGAGTTCACCGAGCGCTTCAACAAGGAGGTTTTTCAGCGCTTCGCCGAGGAAGGCATCGAATTTGCGTTCCCGACCCAGACACTCTACCTCGCGGGTGACCAGGCCCGTCCGCTCACTATCGGCGTGAAGCGGGAGGAGTCATCGTGAATTTTCATATGCCCACCAGGCTGATCTTTGGGCCGGGGAGTATTGACGCCCTGGAAAAGGTAATCAGGGAAGACCTCCGGATAAGTCGACCCTTTTTGACATTCCCCACGGGATTGCCAATGCTGTTTTTCTTCCGATTGTAATGCGCTTCAATCTGCCGGTCTGTGCGGATCGCTATGCACAGATCGCAACAGCCTTCGGCCTTGCTGAAAAGAATGAAGAACTCTCAGCGGAACGTCTGGTTGATGAAGTACATGCCATGTCCCGGCGTATCAACATTCCCCGCTTCATTGACTTGGGCATTGATCCACCGGATCATGGGGCAGGAAGACTACTTGACGATTCTCAAAGAGACCCACGGCGGATCGTAAAAAAGGAAGAGAATCTTCCTGTATGAACCTTCCCTGCACTTTTCTTCCCAGCGTATTCTAATGGATAAATCGTGCCGAGGCCTTTCCAGGAATCATTTACAATCCTGTTCCACTTGATTACCACTTTCACGCAATGAAAAGGAGCTTTTATTTTGTTCTTAGAGCACTGGCGGGAATCTACGCCCTGCTACCCCCGGCGTTGAATGATTTGGTTTCCTCCTGCCCGGTGTCGGCACAAAACTTGCTGAACAAAGGAAGGAGAAAACCACATTTATTCATGCATGGAGGCAACAAAATGTTCTCTCTCAGACTATATCGCAGGGAAAAATTGCCGCAGCGCCTTGTCAGGTTTCACGATGATCTCCTCAAGACTTCCATCAAATATTTTGAATCTGAGAGGGATTGCCGCAGGGGAATAAAAAGGGCTCGAAGGTCCTTGAGAAAGGCCTTCAAGCTCGCCAGGAAGAAAAAAATCAATCCCGGTGTGTCCATACGGGGAGCGCGGGAAGTGCTTGAATCTCTCCGTGAAGAAATCCAGATGTCCCGGAAGGCCCTCCTTGTCACCTCAACGAGCCTGGGTATTGCTCTCAACCAGATCCAGCAGGAAAGAATTGATCAACCCCTTGCACTCATTGAAGATGCCTGTGAACTTTTCAGGAATAAGGAAATTGAAAAGGGCCTGGAACTGCTCAAACAGTCCCAGTCGGAATTCGACAAAAAGGTGCTGGTAAAGACCCGGACTGCGCTGTTTGGCGGGACCACGAGCGCTATCAAGGATATGAAGGAAGAGATCCATCTGTGGATGGACAGAAAGGTTCAG
>QMLQ01000257.1 GCA_003646815.1 Deltaproteobacteria bacterium
ACCTTCAAAGGAGACATTCTTCATGTTTAACCCGAAGATATTCCGTGTGATTTTGATTGTTTTCCTGGTTGATTCGTTCTTCTCCTTTTGCGCAGGGCTGGATCTTTCCGCACCTGCAAAGACTGTGATTTTCGAGGATGATTTTGAGACCACTCATCCAAGAAAGCCTCTTGCACGCTGGAATGGTATAAGCCCGGCCTGGCAAGTGGCCGATTCGCCGAGGATGGGACTTTTGCAGGCCGATACCCGCCCGGTCACCCGTCAAATCCTTTATGGTCCCGGGAGAAACTGGAAAGACTACACCCTCACCTGCCTGATACGCGTTACGCGCTGGGGGGCTCAGACAAAAAACTTCGCCTGGAGCGGCCGTCAGTACAGAAGAGTCTACTGGTCTGTGGCCCTGAGGGTCAAGGATGCTGCCAATGGCTACCGGCTGGAGTATGCTCCCTGGGTGCCGGAGGATGGAGGCCAGAAACAGTCCTATTACAGGTTGGTCAAGTATACCGATGGGAAGCGGGAGGAACTTGCGCGCATCTTGAGCCGTTTCCACAGCGAACTGGATTACATGGTACGTTTCGAAAGCCGTGGGCCCAACCTGCGGGCAAAGGTGTGGCCCGCAGCCACACCTGAACCGAAAGAATGGACAATTTCCGCTATTGACAGCGACCATTCCGCAGGCACGGTGAGCTTGCTCACCGCCAATGCGGCTGTGCTTTACGGTGAACTACGTGTCGAGGACACCCGGGGCAGGGTTCTTCTCGAGGAAGAATTCAATGGCGACTCTCTTGAGGGCCACTGGGAGGTTCTTTCCGGCAACTGGCGGATAACGCCCTGGGGAAAGACTCTGGTGCGCAGTGCTCATCCGGGCTCAAAGCTTCTGTCCCCGGATGAGGAGCTGTTTGTGCCCGCTCAATTTTCAGCCAGGGTCGAATTCGGCCGAAAGGGAAGCTTTTGGCTTGCTCTTCACCGGGAGAGTTCGGACATCCTCTACAGGCTGAACCTCACGCCTCAGGGAGCCGTGCTCTACGACAGCCGGGGCGGAAAGATCGGGGAGGAGAAGTTTCAGCTCAAAAGCGGGGTGGAGTATACATTAGCTTTTATTTTTCGAAAAAAACAACTGGAATTAAAGCTTGAACCCTTTCCTTACCACGGAGGCGAAACTGTCGGAGTCTCTTTCAGGCTGCCTGAACAGTTGAGAGCGTTTCGTCTTGGCTTGGATCCGCAATCAGAGCAAGTAAGCCTGGACCAGGTTGAGATTGAGGCCACAGTATCCATGGAAAAAGCGCTCAAAGCTTACCTGCGCTATATCTGCGACTGGTACATGAGCCTGGAGCTGCCCTCCGGTTATCCGAAAACCGGAACCGGCAGCCCGGAGCTTTTCATAGCTTCCTATTGCGCGCGCACCCTGATGGCCGGAGCCCGGATCCTGGATGAGCCCGTATATCTGGAAGAGGCTCTGCGCTGGGCGGATTTTGTCACCACAAGTCCCTCGGTGCTTGTACCTCTGGTAACCGGCACGGGCAAGGAGGCCTTGGCTCTGCGCACCTTTCCGGACTGGTCATACTGCGTCAACATGGCTGATATAGGTAGTGTGCTTCTGGCGGTAGGGGTGATCTCTCCCTGGGGAGACTCCGGGAGGCAGGCCCGCTACCTGGAGGTAATGGAAAAATATTCGCTTTATGTAATCGAGGGTTGCCTGGAGGATCCCCTTATCTTGGGCAGAGGCAACCAACCCAGGGGCTGGCGCATGACGGCTGGAGATGACAGGGGCGGTTTCGGCAACGGTTATTGGTGGATGGACAAGCGCGATGAGGTATGGGATGTTTCCACCACCAATGTAGGACTGCAGTTTTACTCTATCCTCTACCGACTGACCGGCAACGAGACCTACAGGACTTATGCAACAGAGGCCACGGATTGGTACCTGAGAAAAGAGGTCGACACAGGCCGGATTTTCGAAGCCTACCATGATGTGATCTATGGTGGAGAGGCGCTGATAACAGCCTGGGAACACTCGGCGGATGAGGAACTCAAAAAAAGAATCGAGCAGGCTCTGGGAAAGATCTGCAACTGGGTAGTAGCCCATCAGAACCCGGATGGTACCTGGAACCAGGAGGAAACTCCCCGCAACAACCGCACCAACCTGCTCTGGAGAATTCTGGACTGGTACGGCAGGAGACATCCCGAAAACAAAGAGATCCAGCAGGCTTTATTCCGCACAATTTCCTATCATCTGGATCGGGACAATTCCCGTTTTACAGGCGTTTGCGAGGTGCTGCGCAAGAGTTGTTTCACCGGGGTATCGGTAGCTGAGTTACTCCGGCCCGGTATTACAATCAAGTTGCGCACTAGATAAATTGCGGGAAAGAGGGGTACTGCGCCTCTTATGCTGGTGGATCAGCGCAAAAGCCCGGGTAGCTGTTATTTTTTGTCCAGTTCAAGGTCCTTTATTCTTTCCTCATAGGGCTCCAGCGGGCCCCACCGCGGTGAGGGCAGGCTCTGGTACCAGTAGGCTGTGGCGCACACATCCTGCGGGGCCTCGAAATTGTGCCAGCCTTCCTGGTTGAGTTCCGGGTCGAACGGCTTGTGGGTTGCGGTGAGCTCCGGATAATTGCCGGGTTTGAACCTTTTTGCGATCAGCGATGCGTTTGCGCCTGAAATCTGCTGCAACTCCACCCGAATGTCCTGGTGGAAATACACCGGATCAACCACGTGAAATCGGTAAAACCCCCAGACACCATCACTGGATGGGCTGAGCAGACAGCCCTGAAAGAGATGATTGAATTTTCCCAGGCCCCAGGCACTGCCCACATAATCCTCGGTACCGGTTCCGCAGAGTGTGGGATACTCTCTGTCCCCATCAAGATAGATTTTAACCTCTCCTTCGCCGAACCACACAGGGTCTTTGTAGTCGCCTATGGTGCGCACCCCTACATTGCAGCCCAGAAACCTTCCCCGGCCCTCTATGCGCGGCAGGATCTGGAAGTCCTTTTTGGGAGTGGTGGGATTCTCCCTGCGGTAGCGTGCATGGAAATAGCCTAGATCCTCGGGCAGCTTGTCGCCGATGGTATAGTTTATATCAAAAAACAGGGAGCCGGCATCCAGCGGGGCCTGGTTTTCCACAACCACCTTGGCCTTTCTTTTGAACGGCATGGGAATGAAACAATTGAAAGAGCGGCCCTCGGGGTTTGAAAAGAAATAGGACTCGAACGGTACCTGCCTGGCAAAAGGAATCCCGAAGAAGTCCTGCAGCGGAGCTTCCACTGAAGGATAGTCCTGATCTTCCCAGTAAATGCGGAAGACAAGGCCCCGCAGGATTTCGGGCTTGCCTCTGACAGTGAGCCAGATGCGGCGGATGACTCCAGGACCGTTGATCTCGGCAAGAGTAACTGTCTGGCCTGCGGATATATAGCGCGAGGGCGCGCCTTTGCGCCCCTGGTTGGCTTTTCCTCCCTGGCCTTTGGCCCCTGCAGGGTTTTCAAATGAGATCCACCGGGTATGCACTCCCGGAGGCAGTTCGAACAGCTCAGCCGCCGAGACAGGGATTATCCTGCCGGTACCAAGAAGAAAGGTGAGTGCCAAAAGAGAAATCAGGTTTTGCATTGCACACTCCTTGAAAAAGGTTAAAGTTCAAGGTGATATGATGAGCAACTCGTAAGAAAGCGAACCCGTAACCATCGATTTAACTGGTTGATTTTAGCCGAGGCATCTGGGTCCAGTGAAAAATCTTTATGTTTCTTTCCACGGAAACCACACCGGGGGTGGAAACCGGCGCTCGGAGGAAAACATCTTTTTCAGCATTGAAATATTATCAATCTAATACAGAAATCGGGGTATTGAAACCTCGGCGGGTTGGTAAAACATGGGTTTAGATAGCAGAGGAACCAGCCAACCGCAGAAAAAGAGGGTTTCCAGTTGAAAAAGAATTATTCCCGAGCGGCTCTCGGGCTTTTTAAAAAAATGAACCTGATATTCGAATAGATTGTCTTATCTATTGGAAGGCGGAATGTTTGCTTAGAAATTATATGCTGGATCAGCTTAAAAACTCAACTCGGTTTTCAGATGATAAATGATCTTGCGGAAAATGATCTACAAGCTGAAAGCTTTCTGGTTAAAAGGCTTAAACAAGGCGACCCAGAGGCAATGAATGAGCTTGTAGACCGTTACAGTGAGCCGCTTTTTGCTTTTCTGGTGCGCATGGTTGATAATCGCTC
>QMLQ01000258.1 GCA_003646815.1 Deltaproteobacteria bacterium
TCTGGCCCGGGTCCTGCGGACAAAGGAATTTAAGGGGCAGGAAGACAATCAGTCCTTTGGCTCCATCAGCCTTTCATACACCTGGTAGTTTCTTTTGGCGTAGTCGCTGGTTAAAGGCATCCAGTCTACCCGGGATCCACTTTCCCATTGTGCCAGCCTTGGTTTACGCGGGGTGGAACCGGAATGTCTTTCATCCATTTTAGCCATTGCCCCCGAAATACTTTGATTCAATGAATCGGAAAAATTTCCAAATGTGAGCTCAAAATTATCTCTCGCACGCCTGCTTTTCCCTTGACACCTCTGTGAAAAACATGCAGTTATTACAAATATAGTTAGCATGCATACTTTATGAATATATACTTTCACTATACGAACAGCCGTTGGAAGGATATATAAACACCGTGGAAATAAAATCTTGCGCTGACATCTTTGTCAGTCCAAGGTCGGTTGCGGTAGTAGGCGCACCCGGAAGGCCGGGTGTCAGGGGATCGTTTATTATGGACGGGCTTCTTTTTCTGCATTATCCGGGCGCGATTTATCCCGTAAACCCATGGAGGCCGTCATGACACATCTAGGTCGGAGCGTTTTTTTCAGGCATATTCTTTTTTAATGCGATTCCCCACCTTGTCCGGGGGATATGTAGCAAATCGCACATGACTCCCTTCGCTCAAAATTCAAGCCCTGCTTTAAATGTAGCCAGGGCATGGCTCAACATTCTCATTTGCATCCTGATTTTCAAAGGTTTCCAGCTTCAAATATGGGGCTGGCGTGAGTAGGGAGTATTTTGTATCGGGGGATCTGTTATATCCTTGTCTCTTGCTATTTTCTGGTCTAATCCGGAGGCCCGCCTGCCTCGGCACAACAGGGAATAGACAAACACAAAACCCTAGCGACGTAATCACCTTGGTCGCTATAGGGTGGAGTTTTGGGTTCTGGACAATAAGGGGACATTCACAAGATGATAAAAAGAGAAGCGTTGAACTGTTTTGTGAAAAACCATTATGGCATGGAACTCTCTGCATTTATCAAACAAAAGGTGAGAGAATCCCTTTACGATTATGAGATCGGAAATATGTTGCATGTCTCACCCCGGTACGTCTGTGAGCTGAGGAAAGCATTCGGCATCCAGAGATCAGATGGATTCTTAAGGCGGTTTGAAGAGACTTATGGCCCTAACGCAGTGGAAAGATTTAAGAAGCTGATGGAAGATCCTGACACCTCTCTGGCTGACGTAGCCAGGTATTTTGGCTTTTCCAGGCAATACGCCCATGAGGTCTGCAAGAAGATTTATGGCCATCCCTATACAAAATTGTTGAAGAGAAAACGTATGGGGAAAAGGGGTAGACGGCTCCTTTTCAGTGGCACAGCAGAAGTGCCTCAGCCTCTGCAGCAGGCTGTGCAAAAAATGAAGTCCCTGGGCTTACCCGTCAGCATAACCAAGAAGCGATACTGCTACATGATTTCGGCAAACGGGTATAAGGTGATCTTTAAACACAGCTCAAAGCCGTTGCGGGTCAATAAAAGGAAATATTTTCGGATCAATAACGTCAGGAGTTCAAAAACACAGTTTGACTTTTTGTTGTGCGCTTGTATGACGGAAAAGGAAAATAAATTTTTCATTATCCCTCGTACATCTATGCCGAGGACTAATGTCATTCTTCTCCCGGACGGCAAGCCTCATGGAACGAAATATGCTCAATTCAAGGAAGCCTGGAATACCCTCGTCCAAACATCAGAGCCAAGGAAATTATCTAAACAAACATGATCAAAATAGAGCGGCGCCGAGTAACGGACAGGGCATATCGTAAAAATGAAGTACCCCGCCGCAAGCAGTGTGGATTTGGAATTTGGGTGAGTGTCATGATTCGGCAATGTGACAATAACGACTTTGCGGTAATCTATACGATTATCAATGATGCGGCTCAAGTATATAAGGGCACGATACCAGAAGATTGCTGGAAAACGCCTTATATGTCAAAAGAGGAGCTCGCCCACGAGATAGCGGAAGGAATCATATTTTGGGGCTATGAAGAAGGTGGCAATCTGATTGGCGTGATGGGAAGTCAGCCTGTTCAGGACGTTGTGCTCATTAGACATGCCTATGTCCGGACCAACAGACAAAACCAGGGACTAGGCAGCAGAATGCTATCCGAGCTCCTCAGCCAGATCAACAGGCCGGTGTTGATCGGCACTTGGGCAGATGCTTTTTGGGCGATTCGGTTTTACAAAAAGCATGGTTTTCAATTGGTTCGGCCAAAGGAAAAGGATCGATTATTGAGGAAATACTGGTCCATTCCGGAACGCCAGATCGAGACCTCCGTGGTTCTGGCAGACCAGAGGTGGTTCAGTGCTGATTTATGATCAATCACCAAAGGGAAGACGACATAAGATAAAAGAAGGAACCCATTATTTTTTAGCGACAAAAATCTTTGTCTATACTCACTCCCGAAAAAGCGGCTTCTTATCTTCTCTTCACTCACTTTCTCTCCTTTCAGATCAGATCGACGACACATTTTCCCAGCTTCTCCACGGCCTTCTCAATCGTCTCAGACCAGTTTGCAGCATTAAGCCGGATGAAGTTGCGATAGCGATCAGTAGACGAAAAAATATAGCCGGGCGTAATGGCTATCCCTTGTTCCAGCGCCTTCTTATACAGTTCCATGGAATCGGCACCATCAGGCAATTGCACCCAGATAACAAAGCCCCCGGTGGGCCGGGTCGTCCTGGTTCCCTTTGGGAAATAGCGCTCGACCGCTTGGACCATAGAGGCAACGTTCCGTTCGTAAGTGCGCCGAATCCCCCGCATGTGGTGATGGTATCCCCCGCTTGCCAGAAATTCAGCGATTGCCAATTGGGGAAGAGTGGCCGTCGCCAAGGTGGAGGTATACTTGAGCCACTCCACCTGCTCCTTGAATAGGCCCGGTGCCACCCATCCCACCCGGTAGCCCGGGGCTATGTCTTTGGAAAATGAAGAACACAGCATGACCAGTCCTTTTTGGTCATAGGACTTCGCCACCACCGGACGGCGAGTGGTGAAGTAGATTTCACCAAAGATGTCGTTCTCGATAAGGGGGATGTCATGCCTGGCCAGGAGAGCCACAAGATCCTTCTTCTTTGTATCCGGGATGCAGCTTCCCAAAGGATTGTTGAAGTTCGAAATGACCACACACGCCTGTACCGGCGTATGCTCAATGGCGAATTCCAAGGCTTCAAGGCTGATGCCTTCCCGCGGGTGAGTCGGTATTTCAAGGGCCTTCAATTCAGTTGCCTCCACGCATTGCAAGACATCGAAGCTGATCGGCGATTCAATTGCTATGGTATCACCCCGCTTACATACCGATCGCAGGCAAATGTTGATAGCTTCTGTGCAGCCCGCGGTGGTGACAATGTCACCAGGCGCAAGATTGCAGCCCGCCCTTACACTGTGCTTTGCGATCTGAACACGAAGGGCCTTACATCCTTCCGGCGGCAAATCGTATATACCGCTCTTTTCCCTTTTCCGCCGCCCTATGGAAGACTGGATCCTGTTGAGCTTCTGAATGGCGAGGAGATTCATATTGGGATACGCTGCTCCCAACTGGACCAGCTTCGGATTCTGTGCATCATGGAGCATCATCTTTACCAGTTGCCAGACGCTTACTTTGGCCGGGTCGATCTGGGGCGACGAGATTTCGGGTTCCGGCATACCCCCTGGAATCCTGGTACAGACATACACTCCTGAGCGTTGACGCGCCTCAATAAAGCCCCGGGCCTCAAGGAGGTAGTAGGCCTGGAGCACGGTGGAAACGCTCATCTGTTTCTGCCGGCTCATCTGGCGCACGGAAGGAATCCGATCTCCCGGCCGAAAGGTCCCTGATTTGATCAGATGAATCATCTCATCTGCGATCTCTTCATACTTATATCGTCCAAGTCTTTTCTGCATTCTGGGCCCATACCCCTGGAAACAAGATGAACGGTACAGTCTTTTGTCCTATCAACCATAACAGTTGACAAAAAACCAGATCTGTTCTGGTTGCAATTCGATATTTCTGAGGCTGTTATTGTATCCTTCTTTTCCTATAATGCAAGAAAAGAAAATGCAGGGGTGAAAAAGGGGACCATTTCCAGAGCAAGAGGATCAACTCTGGCAAAGACGAGAACAACGGGAACTCATCAAAATCTTGATGAGGGATTACAAACTTTCAAAAGCCAGTGGATACCGCTGCCTCGGCAAA
>QMLQ01000259.1 GCA_003646815.1 Deltaproteobacteria bacterium
CATCGCCATCCTGGATGAAAAAGTCGGCGGGCTGGGCCAAGCAGACCGAAATCCAAAACAAGGGAATCAAAAGAACTCTAGACAGCAAACTTTTGCAGGGCATGTTTTACTCCTGGGAAAGTAAAAAAGGATGTAAAAGGACGCGTGGTTCAGAGAAAATTTTTCACCCCTCAAAAGAAAGCCGGACTAAATTTACAGTTGGTTCACGTTCTGCTCCGCCTATTGGGGAGCATGTCTCGGCAAGCTTCCATTACCATATCCACCGTGATTGCCCGCATGCAACGGAAGTGGCCCAGGGGACAACTTCGTGGGCCATGCTCTGAGCAGGGCCTGCATTCAAGGCCCTCAACCTCCACAACTCGGCAGCGCTGCGAAAGCGGGGCGAAACCCAGCTTCGGTGTTGTGGCGCCGAATATGGCTACAGTGGGAATATCAAAAGCCCAGGCGATATGCATTGGGGCACTGTCTCCGGTCACCAGCAGGTCCGCCTTGCGGATGAGAGCGCAGAGCTGGCGCAGGTCGGTCATACCCACCAAGTCCAGCACCGGGGATTTGCATTGAGCGATTACCTGGTCTGCTTGACCGCGGTCCAGGGCACTTCCCACCACTATGATCTGAGCCTGGTAGTCGGCTGTGAGCAAATCTATCAGCCGGGCAAACCGTACACTGAGCCATCTTTTGGTGCCCCATACAGAACCCGGGGCCACAACAACCAGGGGACCTCCGCCACGAGGCAGGCCCACCCCCAGCTGGCCGAAAACATGGTCGGCTTCCTCACCGGTAACCGGCAGCACAGGCTTCTTGGACACTTCGGCAGGATCGACACCGAAAGGCTTAAGAAGGCTCAAGTTTCGCTCTGTCTCATGCAGCGCGGGTTCCCGGCTTACTGTCAGCGTGTAGAAAAAGGAGCCGCTGCTTTGAGCAAACCCTACCCTCACCGGAATACCGGCAAGGCGCAGAAGCAGGGCGGTGCGCATACTCCGGTGAACCGAGAAAACGATATCGAACCGCTCGCTTCTCAGTTGCATCACTGTCTTAATTAATCCTGTTATCCCGCGGTCGTGCCCGTGCTTGTCATATACGATCAAGCGGTCGAGATAAGAAAGCCCGGCGAGCAGGCGTACACCGGCCGGGGTGGAGCAGAACGCCAGGTAGGCCCCTGGAAAACGTTCGTAGAGTGCACGGACCAGGGGAGTGGTGAGCACAATATCACCGGGGAAAGCACTGTTGAAAATCAGAATCCGGTTATGAGTCTCTAGCACGTCACCTAAGGGCTAAAGGAACATAACATTACTTGGGAATCATTATGGCCACCGGAAGGATCATCTCTTCCGGAGATATGCCACCATGCAGGAAATTGCCGTAATAGCGGCTCTGATACTCCCGCAGCTTGGTGGGATACACAAAATAGTAATCCTCGATGGCAAATATGTAGTGCACATTCATGCCGAGATAGGGTAACTTCGCCTGGCGCGGGTCTTTCACCAGGAAGGTTATCTCTTCCTCGCTGTTGATATTGTCTCCGAACTTGTAACGCAGATTTGTGGAAGCATCCCGTTTGGCATACACGGTTACCGGCTTGGTGCAATGTACGCTTCCGTGGTCGCTGGTCAGTACTACGGGAACTTTCCGTCGGGCTGCTTCCTGGAGCACCCCGTAAAGGCTCGAATGTCTGAACCAGCTGAGGATCAAATCGCGGTAGGCCTGTTCATCCGGCGCAATCTCCAGCAGAATGGCGGACTCGCTCCTGCCGTGGGTGAGAATATCGATGAAATTGATCACCAGAGCGGTGAGACCGCCTTGCACCAGGGAAGGGATCTTTTTCACCAGGCGCTGGCCTTCCCCTTTGGTGAAAACTTTTTCATAGCGCAGCGGAACATTGAGCCGGTGTCCCAGCCGCTTGAGCTGCTCATCCAAAAGCTCCCGCTCGTAGAGGTTGAGGCTTCCCTCATCATCTGAACCCATCTGCCAGTAACCCGGGAAATGCTCGATGATCTCCGCCGGGTAAAACCCGCTGAATATAGCGTTTCTGGCATAAGGCGTGGCTGTGGGCAGGATCGAAAAGTAGGTTTTGCGCTCGATGTCGAAAAGTTCGGAAAGCAGCGGCTCGAGCTTGAACCACTGGTCCATCCTCATGCAGTCGACAATGATGAAGAGCACCGCATCATGCCTACGGATCACCGGGAGGAGAAACTCCCGGACCACATCCACACTAAGCAGGGGTCTATCCCCCCCAGGTACGGAAACCCAGTCCAAGTAGCTGTTCATCACATAGTGAGAAAAATCCCGCCGCCACTGGTGCTTGAGACCCTCCATCAGGCCCGCCAGGTCCTCCTCCCCGGTCTCGGCCAGGCGGCTTTCCCACATGATAAGCTCGGTGTAAGTGGAAGCCCAATCCTTCCAGGTGAATGACTCGCTTCTTACCTCCTCGAGCTCCCGGAAGCGGGTGACAAAATCCTGGGTCACATGCTGGTGTCTGATCTTGGTTCCCTCCAGAAGCCGTTTGCACACAGAAAGAACCTGGTTCGGGTTCACCGGCTTGACCAGATAATCATCCACCCGCCTGCCGATGGCCTGATCCATCAAGTCTTCTTCCTCGCTCTTGGTCACCATCACCACAGGCACATTCGGAGCGGCTTTCTTGAGATCACTCACCGTCTGGATACCCCGTCTTCCCGGCATCTGTTCATCGAGCAGGATAAGATCCACCGAACCCGTGCGCAGAAACTCCAAAGCATCATCACCATTGGTGGCTGTCTCCACCTGGTAACCTTTTTGCTCAAGGAAAAGAATCTGGCTCCGCAAAAGCTCGATCTCATCATCCACCCAGAGAATCTTTCTGGAGAATTCGTTTGACATCGAAGTTATCCCTCACCTAAATTCTTGAATTCGTTTTTCCAGTTTAGACTCTTGCCAAATTCCCTCAAATTTGGCTAAGTTAGCTTTGACAGTCGACCAGGTAAAGATTTCTCCGGCCTCCTCACTCTTGTTTCCTGTTTACCTTCAATCTTAGGGATTATCTCCTGAAGAGTCAATGAATAGAAAATCCCGGGATAAAAAAAACTCGCACCTGGGGCAGTTGCTGGCTCCTTCTATTCTGGTGGTCCGTTTAAGTTCCCTGGGAGATGTTCTGCTCACCACTCCCGTGCTCAGAGCTCTGCGGCAGAAATGGCCCGGGGCTCGAATAAGCTTTCTCACCAAGGAGGAATTCGCTCCCCTGTTGCATAATAACCCACATTTGGATGAAGTGATCACTACATCGGGTGGAGGTACTTTTGAGCAATCAAGAGATCTCGTCCGCAAGCTCCGCTACCGCAAATGGGACCTTCTGGTTGATCTCCACCGAAGCCTGCGCAGCTTTCTGTTCCGCAGGCTGGTTCCCGCCGCCCGAACAGTGGTTTACTCCAAGTACCGCCTGAAAAGGACCCTGCTCATCTACACCCGTCTGGACCTTTACCCAGCCAGTGTGCCCCTGGTGCCTGAGCGCTATGTGAAGCCCCTGGAACCATTCGGTGTGAAACTGGATGAGGGCCCTTGCGAGCTGTTTTTGGATGAATCTGACAGAGAGCCGGCACTGAAAAAAATATCCGCCCGCTGGCCTTCATCCCCACCCTTGTTGGCTGTGGCCCCCGGCTCGGCCTGGCCTATCAAGCGCTGGCCTGTGGAATCCTTTGCAGAATCGGCTCGTGAGCTGGCACTGCGATTCGGGTTCAAGGTGATTCTTTTAGGAAGCAAAAAAGATGCCGAGATCTGCGCAAGGCTGGCCCAAATTCTCGGGCAAAAACTCTGCCTTGATTTGGCGGGGAAGCTGCCCATTCGGGGTTCGGCCGCAGCAGTGGCAGAGGCTCGTCTTCTTTTAACCAATGATACTGGACTGATGCACATCGCCACTGCTGTGGGAACGCCGGTTGTGGCGGTGTTCGGTCCCACCACCCGTCACTTCGGATATTTTCCCTACAGGGCCGAGTCCCGGGTGGTGGAGACAAGGCTCTACTGCCGGCCGTGTACGCACAACGGCCGCGTGCGCTGTCCCCTGGGGCATTTTCGCTGTATGAAAGATATCAAGGCGGAAAGGGTGGTGGAAGCGGCTGTTGAACTTTTAAATTTTTGATAGCAACAAAAACACGCTCCTTCCAAGCTCGCCTCTGCTCGCCCGCAGAAAGCCCTGCCAAGCTTTGTCGCTTCCGGCCCATA
>QMLQ01000260.1 GCA_003646815.1 Deltaproteobacteria bacterium
AAAAAAGATCTTTGACCTGGCGGCTGAACATTTTATGCCGAGAGTCAAGAGCAAGATGAAAAAACAGAAGAGAAGAGACCCTGATTTTGAGATCCCCGATCTGGATTACGAGCGTGTATGCGATCCCTCTGAATTTGACATAAAGAAAAACATGATCTTCCTGAAGGAGGAACCTGAAAATCCTCTCCTCCGGGTGTCCTTGGGCGATATCCTGCGGGCGGCCCATTTTAAGGAACAGGGGACTATGGTTGTAACCGAGGCCTTTTATGACCCTTGCAACCAGATGATTGACGCCAAGACCTGCCACGGGAACCTGTCGGCCGCGTACATCTTTGGAACCCAGGGAGCCGAGGTGGAAGTGGACCTGGAAACAGGAAAGGTCAAGGTCCTTAATTTTGTGGCCGCACACGATGTGGGACAGGTGTTGAGCAAACAGGCCATCAGGGGACAGATTTACGGAGGCGTGGTGCAGGGCCTTGGATATGCCCTTACGGAAGAATACAGGACAAACAAGGGAAAGAATTTGAATCCAAATTTCCTCGATTACAAGATCCTTTCAGCCGCGGACATTGATTTTCCCATAGAGATTGAATGCGTGGAAACGCATGATATCGAAGGGCCGTTCGGGGCAAAAGGGGTTGGAGAGCCGGGCCTTGTGCCCACTGCCCCGGCTATCGCAAACGCCGTATATGATGCTATCGGTGTGCGCATAAAGAGCCTGCCCATTACACCGGAAAAGGTGCTGAAGGCCCTCGCAGAGAAGGCATAAAACGAGATGAAAAAAATCTCCATGAGCGCCGCTGTCCCTGAGGACATCACTTCCCCCTTCCTCAGGGCCCAGGAATATGTAGAACGCTATTTCAGGAAACGGGAAGAGAATCCCGAGCAAGGGCTGGTGAGTTTCTCCGGGGAGCGTTACATCCTGGTTCGGGCCGCCTCCATGTCAAAGGAATTTTTTGACATGGTCACGTCCCTCTACGGGGATCGAGGTATAGATGAAGCGCGGGGAGTGGCGTTCGGCCTGCTGTTTGACATCGCCCACTCCATTGGAAAAGCGGATGCCAAGAGCTTCGCCGCCAAGATGGGCGTGATAGACCCCATCGAGCGGCTTTCAGCAGGGCCTATCCATTTCGCCCACACGGGATGGGCATTTGTGAAGATCCTTCCGGAGTCAAATCCCACGCCGGACCAGAACTATTGCCTCATTTATGACCACCCCTTTTCTTTTGAGGCAAACGCGTGGATTGAAAGCGGTGAAAAATCCGACTTCGCCGTCTGCATCATGAACGCGGGGTATTCATCAGGATGGTGTGAAGAGAGTTTTGGAATCCCGTTGGTTGCTGTGGAAATGGAATGTAGGGCAAAGGGTGATGAGCACTGCCGATTCATCATGGCTCCCCCATCAGCCATAGAATCCCAAATCGCGCGGTACTATACTCATTCCCGGGTGAAGCCGACGACATTCGGCGCCATTGATGTGCCGGAGTTCTTCCAGAGAAAACGCATGGAAGAGGAGTTGAAGCGACACCGCGATCACTTGGAAGAACTCGTGAGAGAACGGACCGATAAGCTTACCGCCACCAACATCAGGCTTGAGAAAGAAATCTCGGAACGGAAACAGGCCGAGAACGCTCTCAGGAAAAGCGAGACCATGCTCCGGGCGATTTTTGACCAGACCTTTCAGTTTATCGCGGTCCTGAAGCTGGACGGCACGGTCCTGAAGGTGAACAAGACAGCCATGGATTTCGTGGGGATAGAGGAACCCCAGATCCTGGGAAAGCCCTTCTGGCAAACTCCATGGTGGACCCATTCTGATACGGCCCAGAAACAGTTGAGAGATGCTATTCGTGGAGCGGCAAACGGGAAATTTGTGCGGTATGAGGCGACCCACGTGGCTCCTGACGGAACGGCCATGAATATCGATTTCTCCATTAAACCGGTGAGAGGTGAAGCGGGAAAAACAGTCCTCCTGATAGCGGAAGGGAGAGATATCAGTGATTTCAGGAAGGCCATGGAAAATCTGCGTATGAGAGAGGCTCAGCTCAAAACGCAGTCTGAAAACCTGGAAGAGGCCAATATTGCCCTGAAGGTCCTGCTCAAGCAGATGGAGGAAAAGAAGAATGAGGAACGGGAACACATCCTTTCAAATGTGAAACAGCTTGTCAGGCCGTACCTGGGGAGGCTGAAAAAGAGAAATTTGGCCAGCGAAGAAAGAACGCTGGTCAGTACCCTGGAGATGAATCTCGAAAAAATCACATCCCCTCTGGTGAGCAGGCTATCCTCTACTTTTCTGGGCCTTACCCCCATGGAAATCCGTGTGGCCAACCTGGTGAAAGAAGGACTCATGAACAAGGAAATAGCTGAACTGCTGGGCACTTCTACGAACACTATTTCCTCTCACCGGTATAAACTGAGATGCAAGCTGGGGCTGAAAAACAAGGGGATAAATCTCAGGTCCTACCTGTTGTCTCTTGAAGAATAGTGATATTTTATCACCGATTAATCATCGAATTAATAGCCTTGACCGTTCACCACGCTCCTCTGTATGAAGGGAATGAGAAATGCTGTCCTTACCGGGAAATCTACGGTGGGATGGAGCTTGATAGCGGCTTCGAAGGGTGCGGGGCAATGGTTGCTCCGGGCCGGGAAGAATAACCCGTAATTATTTATGAAGGAGGGAGTTATGGAGACAAAGAAGATCGTGTTGCCGGAATCAGAAATGCCGCGCCAATGGTACAATATCCTGCCGGATATGCCAACACCGGTTGAACCGCCATTGCATCCGGGAACCGGGCAACCCCTGGGACCGGAAGACCTGGCCCCCATTTTCCCCATGCCCTTGATCGAACAGGAAGTCAGCCAGGAAAGATATATTGATATTCCTGAGGAGGTCCTGGAGAAATACCTGATCTGGCGACCAACCCCTCTGTATCGGGCCTATGCCCTGGAAAAATACCTGGATACCCCGGCAAAGATCTATTTCAAGAATGAGGGAGTTAGCCCGGCGGGAAGTCACAAGCCGAACACTGCTATTGCACAGGCCTATTATAACAAGATTTCAGGCACAAAAAAGATAACTACAGAGACCGGTGCGGGACAGTGGGGAAGCGCCCTGTCCTTCTGCTGCGCCCTGTTCGGGTTGGAATGTAAGGTCTTCATGGTCAAGATCAGTTATAACCAGAAGCCCTATCGACGCATTATGATGCAGACCTGGGGTGCTACCTGTATCGCAAGCCCGAGCACAGAGACAAAGGCGGGCCAGAGCATCCTTGCGGAAGATCCCGATTCCCCGGGAAGCCTGGGCATGGCTATCAGCGAGGCCGTTGAAGCCGCGGTGATGGATGATGACACAAAGTACGCGCTGGGCAGTGTCCTTAATCACGTGATGCTGCACCAGACCATCAACGGACTCGAAACCCAGAAGCAGATGGCCATCGCCGGTGACTATCCGGATGTGATTATTGGCTGTGCCGGTGGAGGAAGCAATTTCGCGGGCAACTGTCTTCCCTTTGTAAGGGACAAAATCAACGGCAAGGACATCGACATTATAGCCGTGGAACCGACCTCCTGTCCCACGCTTACCAGGGGGCCCTTTGCCTATGATTTTGGAGACACTGTCCAGATGACGCCTCTCCTTGCCATGCACACGCTTGGCCATTCATTTGTCCCCGCGCCCATCCATGCCGGGGGATTACGATATCACGGTATGGCTCCGATCATCAGCCAGCTCGTGATGAGCAACTTGATCCGGGCGGAAGCCGTCCATCAGCTGGAGACCTTCCAGGCAGGCATCACCTTTGCGAGAACGGAAGGTTTTATCAGTGCGCCTGAAACGGATCATGCCATCGCAATTACCATCAGGGAGGCATTAAAGGCCAAGGAGGAGGGAAAGGAAAAGGTCATACTCTTTAACTGGAGTGGCCATGGTTTGGTGGATATGGCCGCTTATGAGGCGTATCTCGCGGGCAAACTAGCCGATCATGCCATGCCGGAAGAGGAGATCGAAAGGGCCTTGGCTGATATCTCTTCTTTGCCAAAACCGCAGCAATTTAAAGGATAAGAGCGGGATAAGGTTTTCTCCACCGTCCATGGGCCCCGGGAGGATCCTTGCTTCCCGGGGCCTTCTCTGGTATCTATGAAAGCCCAACACCCTGTTCCAAGGTGCACATGGGACACAGAACCCAACGCCTGAAC
>QMLQ01000261.1 GCA_003646815.1 Deltaproteobacteria bacterium
ATATGGCACGCCCTTTAAAGTCCTGTTCTGCAAAATCGGGCCCTTCCGACCACACACCTTTCCGCCACACTTCACACAACAACAAGCCGGCCCTATCTTTCCGAATCCTGCAAAGTTCTCCTTTAAAAAATGCGTACCAGAGTATCTTCATCTTCGGTTTACCGTTCCCTCTTTTCTCTTTGAACCTGTCCTCTATAATCCCCGTGCCTGAAAAATGCCAATGCTTTTTCCCATTTGCTCTCACCGACCCTCCTCACAAATTCCCGATGCGCACTGGAATTACCCACTCACCTATGCATAATTTGGGAATCATTCATAGTCAGGATGGGACAATCCGAACAGCTCATTAAAATCTGTTTTCGCTTAGCTTGGGCTCCCCAATCTTCGGGCGGGTCCCCGATTTGAGCATAACGAAGCTATCGGGTAAAAAGCCATTTATGGATGTGCACCAAACAGGAATTTAAGCATGGAGATTATTTGGCACCCCTGGACTTCAATAGCTTTATCACCTCCTGGCGTTCCCTTTTCTGGGACTCTTTTTCCCGTCGCCTCGGCTTTTTGAGGGCGATGCTCAGAGGGGTGCGTCCGTCTGTTGTCCGTGCGTTGACATTAGCTCCGTGGTCCAGGAAGAACTTGATCGGATCCAGCCAGCCCTTTTTTGCGTAATACATGATCACGGTGGTCTTTTTGCTCCCGGTGTAGCAATCAGGACTGGCTCCTTTAGCAAACAAGAGATTCAGAGTTTTCTTTGCTTCCGGAAGCAGCTTACCTCTTTTGGTCTTAAAGCCAAGCTTCCAGATGGGGGTTTTTTCGTCAATCGTGATGCCAGCCTTCACCAGGGCAGGTACCACCTCTTTCCAGTGGCGGCTGTTGCTCATGCCCACGGACAGCGCATCATCGCCGCGGCGGGTCCTGTAGTTCAGGTCGGCCCCCCGCGAGATAAGCATTCTGACCATGTCGGCCGTACTCAGGTTGGCGGCCCTCATTAGGAGAGTCCCGCCGTAAAGCATGCTATTGACATCCATGCCTTTATCCAGTTCGGATTCCACCGCGGCAATGTCGTTGGCATTGAGGGCCTTGATGATTATCCTGGACTGCTTCCTGGAGAGCCGCGGACCGGGAGATTTGCCCGGCGCGGTCTTGCCTGATACTTTCTTGATTCGCTTTTTGGGAGCTGTCGTGATGATCTTAGCCGGCGCTCTTGGTTTGACCGCTTTTTTGAAGGCCGGCTGCTCAATCCTGACCTTTATCCCGCCATGTTCCGCCAATGTGATTTCAAGGGTTCGTATGCCTTTTGAAGCAGGGTATTCCCAAGTCTTGCTCCGGCCGTTTTTGAGTACGGTCTCGCTCTCGTCTACCTTGTCCTTGTAGTCGCCCTTGTAGAACTGGACCTTAAACCTGGACTCAGTCCCGTCCTGGCTGTCCCCGGTGATAACAAGCCGAAGATTGCGTTTGGAGACCAGGAATTTGCCTTGCGTGAATTTTCGAATGCCGGTCAACATGAAGAACGTCTGAATTTTATCTTTTGCAAAAGAGGATTCCTCATTGATGATGGTGGCGATGATTTTCCCTTTTTGAACGCGTATCGCCACCTCGTCGGCCCTGTTCTGCATACCGAGAAGGGGTTTGGTACTCCGCCCCTTGCCCTTCAATGAATAAGTCTCCTTGATGTCCATCTTTATAGGCCGGCCTTTACTGAAAGCTTTGACGGTGATGACCGATTCCCCTTTGATCAGGTTTTCAAATTTGAACCTGACCGATTTTTTCGGGTCCACTTTGACCCGCATCTCACCGCCAGGGCCTATCCTTCGGGCCCAGGGAACTTCCCCTTTTACCTGTTTTGTTACTACCGGCAGTGCCGCTTCTTCCCTCTCTCTCTTTTGTTTTTCCCTTTTCCTGGCCTCTTCCTGGCTGGTGTAGCCGGCCGGCACCTTGAACCGGTCATCTTCTATCGAGCGTTCCTTGATGTTCTTGAGCTGAATAAAGGAATGTTTCTTGTCGGGCAGGGTGATCTTCAGGAAAAAAGCGAGCTTCTTGGACTTCCAGACTGTCATTAATTCCTTTTTGTTACTTTCAAACCTGAGCTTTTCGCATGCATATCCGCTTATCTTCTCTCGGCCCAGCAATGTTTTCTTGTATTTGGCCTCTGTATGTCTGGCACTCTGAAAAGGGTCGTTCATCAAACTGAACATCCCGCTGGTTTTGGTCTCCATGTATTGCTTTCTTTTGGGGTCCAGGGCTATGGTCATATCACTCTTTTGATCAACGATCACGACCATGCGGTTACCCCTGGCGTCCTGCATTTCCACACAGTATTTTTCACCCTTCACAAATATCTTGCCAGTCAGTTCCCTGCCGTTGAGCCTCTGGTCCACATCCGCGGTAAATTCAGCGGCCAATAAAGGGGTGGAAAACAATGCTGCTGTGAATAACATGATGATGAAGATCCCACATCCTGAAATCATTCCTTTTTTCATCTCTCCCCTCCAAAATGTTTTTGTTTGTGGTCAAGTGATGGGCAACCATGCTATAGGCTGCATTTTCTTTTTCGGAACCTTGGTCACTGTGGTTTCTCTCCCGGATACCAGGGTGCGCAATGATTTGGATGGATTACAGAATTTGATGGTTTGAATCCCACAAAGATCCGACTTTTAAACACACGATACCAAAGATATGGTATTCATATGCCAGATAGCTTCGAAAAATGCAATATTTTGCAAACTATCCCGTCACCCCGCAATGGGCGGGATCTCCACTGCCCTACGGGAAGCTGCCGGAATGAATCGCCGAAAAGACCAAAATTCGTAAGGACTCACCCTCCCCAGTTTGTGCTTGTGATCCAATGTGATTTTGCGATCTCCATATTTTCGTCGTTTGGCTTTCACAATATGAGCGTTATCAAATCCCAGGACACGGGTATTATTTCGGTCATGAAAGGTGAGCGAATCTGGGATGTCTTGTCACACAGAACAGATAGGTGTCAAACGATGCTCATTAGATTCGGGGGCCCGTATAGGATAGTTTGCATATCCCATTTCGCTAATGGCCTCCATACCTTTATGACTACCAGATGAGACCTTCAGGACTGGTCGAGTGAAGGATAACCCAAATCTATCGTTACCCATGGAGGTTTGACCACGCCGTTTTTTTTGGAACACGCTTCCGGGCCACTAGATTCGTAAGGAATTCGAAAATTGCATTTTTCGGATTCCGTGAGTAAAAAGTACCGATTTGCGCAGATAACTACTATAAATCCTTTCCCAATTTTTACGCCATCCGGGGCACCGCATACCGCGATGTGATGGAATGGGTCGGGAGCCTTGACAGGATGAGAGCGCTAAGGCCTGAATTCCTCGTTCCCAGCCACACGCGGCCCCTCAGGGGAGAGAAAAAGATTCATGAGACCCTGACCAACTACCGGGATGCCATTCAATTCGTGCATGACCAGACCATCCGCTGGATGAACCGGGGCCCACCCCGCAGGAAATCGTTGAAAAGGTGAAACTCCCTCCGCACCTGGCGCGCCTCCCTTATCTCCAGGAGTACTACGGCACGGTGGAATGGTCGGTGAGGGCCGTTTTTGACGGGTATCTCGGCTGGTTCGGAGGAAATGCAACAGATCTTTTTCCCCTCCCCCTGAAAGAACGGGCAAAGCGCTTTGCACGTCTGGCAGGCGGCGAAAAGGCGCTTCTCGCCTTCGCCCGCCGGGGCCTCAAAGAAAAAGACTACCAGTGGACACTGGAACTGTGCGACCAGCTCATCAGGCTCCCTTATGAAACGGCAGAAGTGCGCAAAATAAAGTCGGAAGCCCTCAAGGGCCTGGCTGAACTGCAGGTGGCCTCAACGGCACGAAATTACTACCTGACACACGAAATTACTACCTGACAATGGCGCTCGAAACGGAAGGAAAGATCCAGATACCGCTCCTGACCAACAATAAATACCGTTTTCGGACAAAAATGATCCCGTAGCGAAAATTTCTGCAAACCTTGTTTTCGAATAAATGATCTCATTTATGGATGGGCTCCAAAGTCAGCGACCACCAGTAAGGCTTGGAGATTATTTATGATTTATCGGCTGGTAAAAGGGGTAACCCCTTTCTTTTTGGTGTTGGTCTGTAAAACTACAGGGGGGGAGTCCACCGGTTGGTGGAGCCGTCATAGGACCAGGAATCCAGGAGTGCCTTTCTG
>QMLQ01000262.1 GCA_003646815.1 Deltaproteobacteria bacterium
AGCTATTCGCGGGTGGGAACCCTTTTCTGGGATGATGAAGAGCCGCGTCTCCATCTTCATGTGGGGGTCGGCAGGGGAAACGAAACACTGGTGGGCTGCGCACGGGGCGGCGCAACAGTTTACCTGATCCAGGAGGTCACCATTTTCGAGATCACCGGAATAGAAGCACAACGCCTTGAAGACCCCGAAACCGGCCTCAAACTCCTTCGGCTCCTGGGAAAGAGCAGATCTGCAGCCCCATGAAAAGCTGTTTCTAATCGCCTTCAGGCAGCCGCACCACGAGTACGGGCTTGTCACAACGGCGCAGGACTCTCTTGGAAGTGCTCCCAAGGACTGCCCCGCTCAGGATACCCCGCCCCCTTGATCCCATCACTACGAGGTCGCAGCCGGCTTTTTTCCGTTCATCAATGATCACATCCACCGGGTGACCTATTCTCACCAGGATGTCATCCACGATAAAGGGACAAGCCGGCAGTTCCTCACTTACTTCATCGCAGAAATCCTGGAGACGAGACTTGATGTTCTGAATGACTGATTCCTGCTTTTCCTTACGCATCTCCTCCCAGCGCTCCTTCCCCACAAAGTCGGTCACCATGCCGAGAGCAACCGGTGAGGGTTCTTCAAGCACATGCAGGATCGTTACGCCGGCACCGTAATGGTTGGCCATGCTTGCCGCATAGCTGAAGGCATATCGAGCATTTTTTGAAAGGTCAGTGGGATAGAGAATTTTTTTGATTTCCGGTACCATGATCGCCTCCTGTGATTGGGTGGTATGCTATTTTCTCCTCCGGACCCGTGTTTGTCAACCTACTTTGGGCACCCACTTTGGACTGCCCATATTTTTTGCCCCCGTTTTTGCCGGCAGGGGCACAGGCATGAAGAAAACGATATGAAAAAGCGCCGGCCGGGAAACATTGCCCGGACCGGCGCCTATTGTCGATTCAAAATTCGATCATCTTTTCTTCTTTACCGTGAAAATACCCCCGGCGGCGGCCGAATATGCGGACTATATTTTCATGTCCGGGGGTGGCTGGGTTTATTTTGATCCAGCCATGCTGGTTTAGCCCGCTCTTCTCAGGGGCCTTCGTAACGAGATGGTGGAGAGTCCATGGGTACAAGGCGCGCGAAGAAAAATGGATGAAGGCGTACTATCAGTACGTCGAAGTCATTTTTCAAGCGCAACGCAGGAGCCATGAGGCTATCCGCCACCACAGTAGATTGCCCGTGAGAAATGCGGGTTACCTGGAAAGGGGATAGTTTTTCTGGATGATATCATAGTAGGCCCGTTCCGACACTGTGCCCCAGGTACCCACAACCTTCCGAAAATTCTGAAAGTCAGCATTCACCTTTGTCGCCTGCTTTGTTTTTGCCGCCTCGGCCTCCACCACCTCATCAGCCAGTTTCCGCAGATCCTTCAGGACCTGTTCCGGGAACCTGAGCAGTTGCACATGGTGCTTGGTAATGAGGGTCTGGAGGGCCGCACCGTTGTTGGCATCGAACTGGGCCAGGGTCCACTGTTCGCTCTCCATGCAGGCGGAGTCTACGATCTGCTGCAGGTCCTTCGGGAGCGAGTCATAGGCCTTCTTATTGAACATGTATTCCAGGTAGGTTCCTGGTTCATGCCATCCAGGATAATAATAATACTTGGCGGCTTCGTAAAAACCCATTCGGAGGTCATGATAGGGGCCTACCCACTCGGTGGCGTCAATAACCCCGCGCTCGAGGTTGGTAAAAATCTCACCGCCAGGAGTCAGGACCACAGTACCTCCGGCCTTGGCAACCACCTTGCCGCCCAAGCCCGGTATCCGCATCTTGAGTCCCTTGTAGTCGCTGATGGAGTTGATCTTCTTATTGAACCAGCCGCCCATCTGGACGCCTGTGGATCCGCCGGGCCTGGGCACCAGGTTAAAGGGCGCGTAGGTCTCTTCCCACAGTTTCAGGCCGTTTCCCCCGTGAAACCAGGCTGACATGCCCTGGGCGTTCAGGCCGAAGGGCACGGCCGAAAACCACTGGGTGGCTGTTTCCTTACCAGCCCAATAGTAAGCGGCACCGCTGCCTGCCTGGACCGTACCCTTTGAAACCGCGTCAAAGGTTCCCAGGGGCGGAATCAGCTCCCCGCCCGCGTACACATCTATTTTAAGTTTGCCGCCGGAGAGAGTATCTATTCTCTTGGCCAACCGCTCGGCTCCGTCCTGGAGAACCGGGAGTTTCGGCGGCCAGGTGGTGACCATCTTCCACCGATAACTTTTCTTGGCGATCACCGCAGGTGCACCGATTGTAGTGGCAGCCGCTGCAGCCGCTGTTCCGACACCGACCTTTTTCAAAAAATCACGTCTCTTCATAAAAAACCTCCTTGTATTAGATGAATGAGATAAATTGGAAAGTATAACGCCGCTTTCCAAGCCTGTCCGCATTAACGGCCCGCAAATACCACGTGGGGAAGCCACGTTGCCAGTGCGGGATAGAATGCCACGATCAGCAGCCCAACCAACTGGAACGCCACGAACGGGACGATCCCACGGTAAATATGGCCGGTACTTATCTCCGGCGGCGTTACCGCTTTTAAATAAAACAGAGAAAAGCCGAAGGGCGGAGTCATAAATGATGTCTGGAGATTGACCGCCAGCAGGATGCAAAACCAGATGGGATCATAGCCAAACTCCAGCATGATGGGCGCAAGGACCGGCACGTGGATGAAGGTGATTTCAATAAAATCGAGAAAAAAGCCGATAATAAAAATCACGCCCATGACGATGAAAAGCACCATTGCGTGGCTGTACTTGTCTGCCAGGCCACCAAGGAACCCCCTGACCAGGTGATCTCCGCCCAGTCCCCTGAACACTAATCCGAATGCAGCAGCCCCGCAAAGGATAATAAACACCATGCACGTAAGGTTTACCGTACTGATCATTACCTGGCGCAGCATTTTCATGTTATACTTGTGATTCACCACGGTCAGCAATGTGGCGCCCACCGCGCCCACAGCCGCAGCCTCGGTGGGGGATGCGATTCCGGCGAAAATGGATCCCAGCACCGCCACCATCAGAAACAGAGGGGGAACCAGGGCCCTGCTCACACGAATATACAGTTCACGCCTGGATATGGCGTCCAGCTCTTTCTTTGGGATTGCCGGAGCGATGTCAGGCCGCAGATAGGCCGCGATCAGGATATAGATAATATAGAGGACTACGAGCAGGAGCCCAGGAAGCACCGCGCCGATGAAAAGATCGCCCACGGACACGCCCACGATGTCCCCTATGAGCACCAGGACGATACTGGGGGGAATAATTTGTCCCAGGGTGCCCGACGCGGATACAGTACCGCACGCCATCTCTTTCTGGTAGTTGCGGCGCAGCATGGTGGGCACGGCAAGGAGTCCCATGGTGACGACCGTTGCCCCCACGATCCCGGTTGACGCGCCGAGTAATGCCCCGACCACCACTACGGATATGGCCAGGCCGCCCCTGAGCCTGCCGAAAAGCAGACCCATGGTATCAAGAAGTTCTTCGGCCAGGCCGGATCGTTCCAGCATGACCCCCATGAACACGAACAAGGGCACCGCCAGGAGGGTCACATTGGTCATCCTGCCCCAGATGCGCAGGGGAAGCAGGTCAAAAAATGACCACCCGAACCCGATCAGGCCAAAGGCAAGGGCCGTTCCCAGAAGGGTGAAGGCGACGGGAAACCCTGCCATGAGCAGGATGGTGAGAGCCAGGAACATCCAGGCGGGCAAAAATTCCATCAGGCTTTCGGCTCTCTCGCCTTTTCAATTCCGAGGATCTCGAAGAGGCTGTGTATTCCCAGGGAAAGCCCCTGGAGGGTGATAAGTGCGAATCCGACGGGGATGCATCCCTTGATGAGGAAACGGAAGGGAATTCCGCCGGGATCAGGCGAGCCTTCCAGTACACTCCATGAAGTTTGCGTAAACTTCCACGAAGTGATGACAACCATGATACAACCGGGCAAGAGAAAAAACAGGACTCCTATGAAATTGATCCAGGCCTGTGCTCTTGGGCCCAACTTCTGGTAAATGATATCTACACGAACATGGCCGTCATGGAGAAGGGTGTATCCCGCACCGATCAAAAAAATAAACCCGAAGAGGTGCCATTCCAGTTCCTGGGTGAACACAAAACTCGTATTAAAAAGGTAACGCATCA
>QMLQ01000263.1 GCA_003646815.1 Deltaproteobacteria bacterium
CGGTGAATCAGGGGAAGAGGTGAAGAGGCCCAGCGGGTGGCCGGATTCCATGACAAGGGTCTGTTCGTCTGTCAATTCTTCCAGATAACGTTTGATGAGTTGATACTGCATCCAGTTCTGGCAGACCTGGCCGGTTTCACCGTACGTGACCAGCTCATAGGGGTAAAGGGCCACTTCAAAATCCAGGTTGTTATCAATCATTACCTGGAATGCCCGACCCTCAATGCATCTGCCCCGGTAAGTGTCAACGGGACGTCCTTTGATGGGCCCGGCCGGCCTGAAACGATAGCCGTATATGCGGCCGCGGCTCAGCAACTCATCAAGGAACTCTGGAGCGAGCCGCTCGTGCCATTTCTCAGGGATATAGCGGAGCGCGTTTTTCAAGGCAAGAATAGTATCTCTCCTTGAAAGGGCAAAGTGTCTCTTGGGTGCCCTCCTGATTCCTTCAACGAACTCCGGCATCTCCGGAAGTTTATCAAAGATTCTTTCTAGCTTTATGCTCATAGCGTTTGAAACCGTGGTGTTTTGTTCCATTTTCCTTCCTCCCGCGTGTTGCTTCGCGATAATTCTTGCTTGCAACGAAACCTTGCTTTATCTGACACGGCATATCCCCGTTCTCGGAATAGGACTTATGTGAAACCTTTTCGGTAAAACCCAGACTCCTTTTTTTGGGTGCTGCCTGCAACACAAAGCCAGATTCTTTGAATACATTACATAATTGCTTTCAGGGCGACAAGCTCTAATTGATCCGCCGCGTTTTCAGCGCGATCAGACACCTCAACAATGCTGTCGAGACAGAGTTTCAGGTGCAATTTCCGGCTGAAATCCAGGGTGGAGATAAAAATCTTTTTTGTCAGGTCCCATTCTTCCTTGTCTACTTGGGATTCCTGGAAACCCACATCCTTTGAATAGCCTCTCAAAACGTCGATCTTGCACTCGCCTTTGAAATAGCAGACCACGGCCAGCTTCAAGGGATCTATGATGCCGAGGGATTCCCTTGTTACTCCCAGAAAATCGCCTCTCAATTCATCGGGGATTGACGGGCGCTGGTTCAGGAAAAAGTTGCAGCATGCCTCACCTGCATTTGCCACGCTGTCGATGCTCCTGACGAGTCTGTACACATCCTCCCTGAGATGCGGCAGGTAGGCACCGGAGTAGAGCTTGTCTCGAATTTGATGGCGAACCATATCGGCTTCGGTTTCAAGTGCACTCACATTTCTCGCCAGCTTCTTCCCTTCCTGAATATTTCCCTCCAGATATCGGGTCACTGTTTCAATGCCGGTTTTGATACAGGTTTCTACTGTGTCAAGGTGTTTCAATACAAGCTCAATAACTTCTTTTTCTTTTTTAAACAGCATGATAGATATCTCCCCTATCTATTGGATACTCAAATCTCCCGCTCCACGGGAGCCGGAAATAAATGGCCTTTCTTCCTTACGCCTTAGTGCCTCATAAGTAAATTTGTGTTCAAACCGCTCTGAAAATTTTTTGTGTGATCTTATCCAATGCCAAATTAAAAAATCCCAATGTCAAATCAATGTCAAATATCAAAATAGTGTCTCTTTTTTATCCATCTTACGTCTTCAGGAATATCGTGATTCCTTTATACACCAAGAATGAAAATGCAAGGGCGAAAGCAGGGGTCAGAATCCACCCGGAAACAATAGTGAATATGGTTTTCCTGCTGATATTTCGTCCTCCCTTGACCAGGCCAACACCCACCACCGCGCTTACAATGGCGGATGAGGTTGAAACGGGAATTCCGAGCATTGAAAAGAAATGTACCCCGAACGCTGATGAAACCTGCGCTACAAATGCCCCGGGAACATCAAGACTTGTAATTCCCTTCCCGACGGTATCTGATACTTTCTTCCCATAGGTCAGAGCCCCCAGGGCAATACTGAGACCACCCAGGAGCAGAAGCAGCCTTCTATTGAAAAAACCGAGGCGGCTTACGAGCCCGACCGCGTTTCCGGCATTGTTCGCCCCGAGAGAATATGCCACATAGCATGCGGAAAAGATGGTGAGCCAGCCCAGGATATGTTGAAAGATCAGGGTCTTTTTTCCATACATGCGGAGAAAAAGACGCATAAGGCACATGAGTATGAATCCCAGGATAAGAACCAGGATCGGGCAAAAAATCCAACTCTCAAGGATGACAATAAAAGTATGGATATTTACTTCTGAATGAGCAGCAAAACCGATTCCAGCGATGGCCCCGACCACAGCCTGTGAGGTGGATGTGGGTATCTTGAGAAATGTGGCCAGGGTGACAAAAAAACCGGAACAAAGTAATGCTACCAGCAGGGCTGTCGGGTGCAGGGAACTCCTGACGATGCCGCTGCCAATGGTTTCCATGACGCTTCCCCCTTGGAGAAATGCGCCCAGAGTGGCGAAGACCGCCACAAGGAGTGCGGCAAGCCTGAATGGTATCAGGCCGCAGCCCAGGGTGGTACCGATGCAGTTTGCCGTATCATTGGCGCCGATATTCCATCCCACATAAAGTCCGGCCCCCAGCAAAACGAACGATAGCGATTCGATTTCAAATCCTCCGTTGAAAGTGCTACACCCTCATATGAACAATGATCTTTGAGATCCCTGACCACAGTTCATAGAGCCCGAATACCGCAAGGGCCCAGGCAGAAATAGTGCTTAATACGCGATTGAGCCGTGGATTCATCCTCCCGACAGTCCCGAACATGAAGATAAAGAGCCCGAGGCTCAAAACAAATGTACCATAGAAGCCTGAGATAAAACTGACACCCAGGGTTTTGGCCTGTCGCCATCCCTCCAGCAGGATAGGGCCGGCGACAACACTCCAGAAAATATAAGGGCTTGGATTCAGGATGTTCATGGCAATGGCGCCGACAAGAGTCCTTCGGGCCGCATTGGATGCGGGCTTGATATTAAAACTCTGCTCCTTGAGAGAAGCAAAAACTTTCCAGGCAAAATAGAGGATTACCGATCCGCCTGCCACATGGAGAAGGCTCAGAAACCATTTCGGGGTCTTGACAAGCACAAAGAGGACCAGGAAAATGACGGGCCCATCGGAAATAAGGGGGGCAAAGGCAGCGGGGAGGGTGCGTTTCCATCCGTTCCGAAGGGCATATGAAACCAGGAAAGCCTGGAACGGGCCGGGGATCAGGGTTGCGGCCAGGGCCAGCGTTGCGCCTTGCAGAGCATAAAAAAACAAGATGAGCCTCCAGGGGGAAATGGAAAGTCACCGTTCTCCGTAACCGGTGAAAGATATGGATTGTCTGAATGCCGATGGACCAAAAATAGCCCATTTCAAGAACAACGGCAAGCGAGAAAAGGATGTTTTGAATTCTTGCTACGGATACGCTATGATGCATGCTCTTGCAAGACAAGTTGTCGCATAAAGAGGGCCTGGATGTTTCACCAGCAGAGGGAAGAAACATGAAAATCAAAGTGAAGAGTGCAAAAATTGCGAAGGCGGTCAAGAAAATGTATGGTATCGAAATTGAGGTTGAATCCACGGAAGATGCAACAGAAGCTATTGGCCTTATCTTAAGGAAGATGTCAGAACGTGGTCTGGAAGATTATAAACTGCTGAAAGAGATAGGTGTAACCGCCTCACAAAATTACGAGACATCGGCAGTAGATTACGAGCTGATATTTCTGTTGGACTTTATTTTTAGCCAAGATGCTTCCTTGGATACCAGGATCTCGGTGATCAAAGAATTCCAAGAATTTTTTGGAAAACTCTGAAAAAATCCATGATCAGGATAACCGCAAACGTCGCCATCGACGAGAAGGAGATCAATGAACAGTTTATCCGGGCTTCCGGGCCGGGAGGACAGAATGTAAACAAGGTGGCCACAGCCGTTCAATTGAAATTCGATGTAGTCAACTCGCCTTCCTTGACACCCGAGATACGGGAGCGATTAATTCGTATTGCGGGCAATAAGATAGGTGCTCAAGGGGTTCTTATCATAGATGCACGGCGTTACCGCACCCAAGGGCAGAACCGCCGGGATGCGCTGGAGAGGCTTTGCACACTAATCCGTTTGGCAGCGGAAAAGCCCCGGTCCAGAAAAAGGACAAAACCTTCAATGGCTGCCAGGAGACGCCGCTTGGAAACCAAGCGCCGGCGATCTCAAACAAAGAGAATGCGACG
>QMLQ01000264.1 GCA_003646815.1 Deltaproteobacteria bacterium
TCAGGCCCAGCTTTGACGCCTCGATATGGGTGATATAGAGCAAAGCGGCGTATGAAGCGAAGGCGGGAACGGCCGCAGCCTTGATGACTTCAATATAGGGGACATTGACATATTCCGCGATAATGAACGCAGCTGCGCCCATGATGGGCGGGGCAATCTGGCCGTCCGTGCTGGCGGCAACTTCTACGGCTGCGGCCTTCTTGGGAGGATATCCCACCCGTTTCATCAAGGGGATGGTAAATGTCCCGGTTGTGACGATATTCGCGATGCTTGATCCATTGACCATGCCGGTGAGCCCGCTTCCCAGGACTGCGGCCTTTGCCGGTCCGCCCTTGAAACCGCCGAGAAGGCTGAGAGCAAGTTTGATGAAGTACTCCCCTGCACCGGCCTTTTCCAGCATGGATCCGAAGAGCACAAACAGGAAAACAATAGTGGCCGAAACATCAAGCGGGATCCCATAAATGCCCTCCGTGGACATGCTCATCTGTCCCACAAAACGGTTCATGGAGACCCCTTTGAAGGAAATCATGTCCGGCATATACGGGCCCAGGAAGGCATAGGCACAGAAAAAGACGGCAATAACGGAGAGGGCAGGACCGATGACCCTCCGGGACGCCTCGAGAAGGAGGATCAGCAGGACCATTCCGATCACAATGTCCCGGAGAATGGGAGCGCCGTAACGGGAGTTGATGCCCCCATAGTCGATGGCAATATACACCGCTGAAAGGCAGGCAACGATGGCAACAATATAGTCGAAGGCAGGGATTCTGTCCTTGGCAGACAGGAATTTGAGCCCCAATCGGGTCTTCTTGAAAAACGGATAATTGAGAAATACCATCAGAAACGCGAAGCCCAGGTGGATGGCCCTGATAAAGACCGTGTCGAGAATGAGCCAGCTTGCAATGGAAAGCTGAAAAAAACACCAGGCTACGCCGATGGTGGGAATAACATACCTTGAAGGCCCTTTCGGCCTCCTGGAAATACCTGCTTCTTCTTCTGCCAGGCGGCGTGCCTCTTCCAGGCCTTCGTCTTTTCTTTCGGCTCCAAGGAGATTCATGTCAGTACCCCTTCCCGGATCAACAGGTTCTCTTTTTCCACACCGCCAAAGCCCCTTGCTTCAGTCGTTCCACAATGTCTGAGCGGTGGTAAATGCAGAAACCGGGAGGCCGCAACGGTGCAGCCCCCCAATTCCGTGGAAAACTACTTGAGACCAACCTCTTTAAAGTACTTCAAGGCACCCGGATGCATCGGGGCGGACATGCCTTCCAGCATGTTCTTTTTGGTGAGAACAGAGTAAGCTGGATGAAGTTTCTTGAAGGCTTCAAAGTTATCAAACACCTCCTTGGTAATGGCATAGACGATCTTGTCAGGTGTCTTGGCGGAAGTCACTAACGTGGCTTTGACCCCGAAGGTGGGCACGTTTTCTTTGTTGGTGGCTGTTGGATAGAATTTTATGGGGATATAGGCCTTTGCATAGTAGGGATACTTGGCCAGGAGTTTATCGAGACCGGTGATGGGCACAAAATGGACCTTTCTCCTACCCGCGGTGGCCTCCTTGATGGCGCCGCTCGGGTGTCCAACGGTGTAGAAAAACGCATCAATACGGCCGTCCTGGAGGAGACCCGGGGCCTCAGCGGCCTTGGCACTTTCTGCCTTGATGTCTTTCTTGTAATCAATGCCCGCATTTGTCAGGGCATCAATGGAATTCTGGCGCTGGCCCGAGCCCGGATTCCCGATGTTCACCCGCTTGCCCCGCAGGTCCTGGATAGTCTTGATACCTGCGTCATCAGCAGCCACAAGGGTCACTGATTCCGGGTGAATTGTAAATACGGCACGGAGATTCTTCTGGGGCCCCTTGTCTTTCCACTCGGCAAGGCCGTTCCAAGCCTGGTACTGGCGGTCAGACTGGCAGATTCCAAAGTCCAGGTCACCTGACAAGACTGCGTTGATATTGAACACCGAACCTCCGGTGGACTCCACCGTGGCTCGAATGTGATAGGTTTTGCGTTTCTTGTTGAGCATCTTGGCAATGGCACCGCCGGTGGGATAGTAAACACCCGTAATGCCCCCGGTTCCAATGGTCACAAAGGTGGTTTTGGCCTGTGCAGTGGTGGATGTTGCTCCAGCAAAAAGTGCAATACCGAACAACAATGCGAGACTGAAAATAAGAAGTTTCTTCATCATGTGCCTCCTTTAAAAGATGATTGAATCTCAAAAAAACCACGCTATTCTGTGCCTGTACCCAAAAAAAGTGTTATCCCTCCTTTCTCTGTTTATTTTCGCGAAATCAAACATGAAACAGATCTGGCTTCTGCTGTCCCGAAAGCCGTAGATATGGTTTTATTGCTATACATTGAAGAAAAGTATGTTTTCTCAGAAAATGAAAAATGTGGATCATCAATGCCCTAAAAAGGCCTAATGAGTAATGGAAATTAGATGTTTTCTTCCTGTCAGATTTTTCTAGCAACAAAACCTTAAAAAATCAATCTATTTGTTCTGTTTTATTTTTTCGAATATTTGACGTTGTGGATCATTTAGATTGTTACCGGTGCATATGAGCACAATGCCTGCGAGCATGGCGGAGGGAATTTGTTTTGGATCGGCGGCCCTGGTTATGCGATGAATAGACCAGCCCACCTTTCCCGCGAGCCTGAAGACATTGATCCCAATAGCCTCCATGGAGGGACGGGCAAGATCGGGAAACCGGCATTTTCCTCCGTCAATCAGCGCCTCACAAGGCGCGTCAGGGCAGAAGACCGGCTTGCAGGAGCCTGCAGCCAGTGTCCAGGAATGTTTCCACCCCAATTCCTTTGACCGTTGTTCAAGCTGTGATGCAATCCTGAAGATGCGTTCAAAGGGTCTGAACTGCCTCTCTGAGAAAAGGAGTTCCGGTTCCAGGTCGATTTTGAAGAATATGCCCTTGTCAAAGTGAGAGATCCAGATCCTTGCCTCTTTGGGCGTCATGACAAAGGGAGGGCAGTTGGCGCATGTGCCGTAACTGTCGCATGCCGGGGGCCGGCACATCTCCACAATCGCATCTTCAATGGGAATGTCCTTTGCATTAATCACCTTGGAGTCGGTTGCGCCAAGCCTTATGGCCTCTTGCTGGAGAAATTGAGGGTTCATTGCACTTTTCTTTGGGATCATAGAATGGTGTCCACTGAGGCAAACCGCGGTTCGTGGAGCGGAATCAGGATATCCGCTGCTTGTTTCACCTTCAGCATAATGTTGTAGGCCTCGTAAACATTGACGGGCGTTCCCGGGGGAATGACTTCCATTTCCATGGCCGCAATTTCCTTGGGGGGATAAAAATTCTCCATGATTACGCAGAAGCCCGTGATGGCAGCCTTCCCTTCAGGGGTCTTCACAAACACGGTGAGGCCCCCCGGTGTGTGGGCCGGTGTGTGCATGACCTCTATGCCGGGAAGGATTTCCCCGTCAGCGTTCACAGTCTGGATTTGACCGTTTCCCTCCACGTCCTCAACATAATCCTCCAGATAACGGAAATCCAAGGGGTGCGGGTTGTGAATGGTCTCCAATTCTCTTTTATGGACAAAAAAGCGGGCATTGGTGCACTTGTAGTCGTTTTCGCAGTGATCATTGTGGAGATGAGTGTGTATAACCACGTCAATATCCCCGGGTGAGAGGCCCCACCGGCCAAGGCCTTCCTCAAATGTGTAGATTTTTCCGCCGATCTTCTCTTCCCTGTCATCCGATTGGATGGGGCTCATCTCTCCGGTATCAACCAGGATCTTTTTGTCCCCGCCTTCAAGATACCAAGAGTAGATGGGGATGGTATAGGGTTGCCCATAGGCATACTGGTATGTCATCATTCCTTTGTCAAAAACCTTGGTGCCCATCACGATGGGATGAATCTTGTAAGTTGCCATCACAGACCGCCTCCTCTCATATATAAGGTAGTTTATTGACGGGAAATAATCAACCGGTTGTTGCGGTTCAGAAATATGGAAATGGAGATTTGCCCATTTTTCTTGACAGACCGAGGAATATTCATTAGTTCACATGATTCATGGGTTTTCTGCCGGAAGGCATGGCTTTTGCAATATTGCTATCTGGCACTGCATTTAGACGCAAGGAAGAAAGGAGAATCATTATCATGGAA
>QMLQ01000265.1 GCA_003646815.1 Deltaproteobacteria bacterium
ATAAGTCCGAGCATCAAAACGGGATTATGTTTACAGGTTGCCCACAGCCGGGGGTCCATTCGTTGAAAGAGATCCTGTATATTGTCGTTCCAGCTGAAGCAGAGATTGTGAGCAATCCGCCTGAGGATTTCAAGATTCTCCGGCAGATTTGGAACCACATCATATTTGATTTTTGCCTTCATTATTTTCCTCTCTGGATGGGCCCTATCTCGGAAAGTCTTCCTTGGTAACGACAGTAATTCCTCGCGGGGTGACCTTGAATCTTTTCCTGTCCTCCCTGGGGTGGTAGCCGACCTTAAAGGAGGGCGGTATTTGTACCCCTTCTCCAATGATGGCTTTCTTTATCTTGGCATGACGGCCTATGACCACATTTTCCATGACCACCGACTCTTCCACTTTTGCCCAGCTTTGCACGAATACATTGTAGGAAAGGACACTGTTGAGAACCAGGCCGCCGCTGATAATGGAGCCATGGGCGACCAGGGAGTCCAGTGCCCGTCCAGCCCTGGCATCATTCCCTACCGATTCCTGTGCGAAAACCGTCTTTACCGGGGGATACTGGCGCTGGTAAGTCCTGATGGGCCAGTGCCTGCCGTACATGTTGAAATAGGGGTCCACACCGGTCAGATCCATATTGGCGTTCCAGTATGAGTCAAGCGTTCCCACGTCACGCCAGTACCCGGAATCACGAACAGGCTGCAAGGGGTTTTCATGGAGCATTCCGTCTTTGTCAACAGAAACCGTTACGTCGAGAATCTTATTTTCTCTCCGGAAGGGGTAGGCCATGACCCGGTGAGTCTTCAGCATTCCGGGGAGAATGTCTTTACCAAAGTCTACAAGATCATTCTGTTTCAGCAGATCCAGGAGTACATCTGCCTTGAAAATATAAATGCCCATGGATGCCAGGACCCTGTTTTTGTCTCCGGGGATGGTTTTAGGGTCCTTTGGTTTTTCCTGAAAAGCCCGCACATTGAATGTATCATCCACCTCGAGAACGCCGTATTGCCCGGCAACTTCTTTCCCAAGCTCAATGACCGCGATGGTCACATCAGCATGATGGGCCTCATGATATTCCTTGAACCGGGTGTAATCCATCTTGTAGACATGGTCGCCTGACAGGATGAGGACGTGTTCGGGTAAGTCCTGTTTCAGGAGGTAGGCGTTCTGCCTGATGGAATCAGCGGTTCCCTGGTACCACTTTTCCCCTTCCATCATTTGCGGGGGGGCGATTTTCAAGTAGTGCCGCAGGGCGGGGCTGAAGATGTTCCATCCGCCTTCCAGGTGCTGCATGAGCGTCTGGGATTTGTATTGGGGCAAAACGATTATCCTGTATATGCCGGAGTTGATGCAGTTGGAAAGAGTAAGGTCGATCAACAGATAGATTCCCCCGAAAGGTATTGCGGGTTTGGATCGATCTCTTGTGAGGGGCATAAGGCGTTCGCCTTTGCCGCCGGCCATGATAATTGCGATTGTGTTTTTCATGGTTCCCGAACGCCTCTTTTTTGGCTGGAAAAGTAAGTCCCAGCCGCGATAAATTCGAAGTCTTCCTGATAAGAAGTATAGTGACATGACCTCGTTGCTGTCAACGGAGAACATAACTTGTTTCCATCCATGCTTCTCTTCCCGGGTAACCAGGAAAAACATTGAGCAAAAAAATGACGCATGATAAAATTCCTGTGAATAATCCCAGGTCTTCATAGGAGAGCTGGCAACCCGGGGAAGACACATGGAAGAAAATCAGGAGTGTATCACACCACCGAGTGCACTGGAGGTGAATATCGCCTGCACCAGGGTGAACGTAACCATTGATCCCAAATATGAAATTCTCCTGCGGTTGATGGATAAGTACCTTGGCGCTTTCGATGGCCTGAAAAACCTCTTGAGGGAAGTCTGTCACCCTTACAAGAACTGGGCCTTTATCCTGAAAGGTGCACGCAACTACTCTCTGAATTATTTCCATGTACTGAAAAACAATCCTCAAGGGCCTGACGGCGCGCGTACATATTTCGATATCTTTTTCGAAGCAGTGCGTGATGCAAAAGAGCGGTCAATACAGACCGAAGCAGCTGATGACATACTTCTTTTTTTCCTGAAAATCCTCAAGGAAGCGGATATAAAACCGAAAGGGTTTCTCCCGCTATTGCACGACTGCTTACGGCAGATAGCACAGTGCGATGATGATGTTTTTTCCCTTTTTGCAACCAGTTTCTATCAAATGAACCGGTTGGGTGAACTCCTCCTCAATGCCACTTCTTCCCATGAACTCCTGGAAACCATGGCCCAGGTTCTCGATCGATATTACCGGTACACCTACAACTACTGGCTCGCGCAGGAAGATGAAGTTGATCGTGAACGTGTAGCCATGGCGGTGGAACTGTACAAACTTCTCTATCAGAAATATCATTTAAGTTTTACCGACATGGAGCGCCACCTGCCTCAACTCCAGGCCTCAGGGCTTCCGGAACTCCGGCGGCTCAAAGAGGCCCTTCTTGAGAAAAACCCGAGGCAAAAGATCTTCAAGCTGCTCAGCTATTTTGAAAAGCTCAAGGGTCTCATCCTTTCCCCGGAAGCTTTTGATGTTCGTGAAGATATCTATCGAAAAAGACATTTCACCGTTGATATTCCCTCCATGTACGGGAGTTATCATGAATTGAAATTCGATGCCCTCGGCCTCAGTTTCCGCATAGAATCTCTTCTGAATATTCTTTTTGAGGAGATGGTGGAAAAAATAGAACCGGGTCTCATCACGAGGGCCGCGTTTTCCCGCATCCTTGATTCCCTGCGGCTGTTCAACTGGGCCCTGAACCTTGATGGTATTGTTTCGCGAGAAATGGAACGTCACCTTGATCTGCTGGCGCACGCCATTGAGATCAGAGGCTTCAGTTCTACCCAGTACCTCGATATTTTTCGGGGCCTCTCACAGTCTCTCAGTAACATTGTGAATGATTATTTCAATAATATTCACCAGGGTAACCTGTTCAAAATTGTACCGGAATATTCCGATCGTAAAATCATGGGGATTTCGGATGACTGGGGGACCGCTGTTACCGTGCAGCAAATGGTGTTTGGCAATTTTTCGCCCAGCGCGGGATCCGGGGTTTTTTTTACCCACAATCCGCGGTGGTCGGGAGACATGCTTATGCCGTGGGGTGACTTTACTTCCGGGAACCAGGGGGAGGATGTGGTCTCCGGTCTCGTTCGGACCCACCCGATTTCTGTCCGCCAGGCTGAAAACGAAAACCGCGATCCTGAAAGCAGCCTGGAAATCCTCTTCCCGTCCATCTATCACTCCCTGAGAGAATGGTCTAAAGAACTGGTTTACCAACACAGATGGAGCCCGCAGGAAATGGAATTCACCTTTGAAGGACCGCGGGAAGGAGATCTTTATTTCTTGCAGACCCGCGACATGGGTATGAGGGAAAGGAAAATGGAGTCTTCGTTTGATCACGGTTCCGGTCCGCCCCCTCCGGTCCTTGGGCACGGCATCGGCGTGAGCGGGGGTGCCATGTCAGGGCGAATCGTGTTCAGCATAGAAGAAATAAACAAGTGGAGGAAAGATGAGCCTGGAACCTCTCTCATTCTGCTCCGGAATGATACGGTACCTGATGATATTCGAGAAATCTATGAAGCGGACGGGCTGTTGACAGCGCGGGGAGGATCCACTTCTCATGCAGCTATTGTTGCCCATCGACTTGGAAAGACATGCGTTGTCGGTTGCTCTCGTTTAACGTGTGTTGAGCGGGACCGTACCTGCACCATCGGCGGCAGGAAACTGGGGACGGGAGACCACATCAGTATTGACGGACGGGAAGGATCGATTTACCTGGGAAAATTAAGGATCAGGGAGCGTGAGGAGGGATAGTATTATGCGGCTTGGTGTGAATGGACTGGGGAGAATAGGGAAGTTGACCTTGTGGCACCACGTGGGGAGAAAATATGTTGACGAGATCGTTGTCAACATCGGGCGAAATGTAGGGACGTCACTCAAAGATATAGCTCATTACCTGGAGAGGGATTCCACCTACGGTTCCCTCGGGATGTATCTCTACGGCCACCGGACGGAAAATGTCATTGAAGATGTTGATGAGAAATCAGGCACGATTCGCGTGGATGGCATGACGAT
>QMLQ01000266.1 GCA_003646815.1 Deltaproteobacteria bacterium
CCGAGAGGTATATGGCGATGGAGCACCCGTGGGCCGACAGCTTTTTCAGGTGTTCCTTTTCCGGGACCGGAGTCTTCCCCTCTATCCTGGTGAGGATAAGGGTTTGTGTGATCTCCGGCAAGGTAAAGGATATTCCCGCCCGGGCCGCGGCGGCAAAGGCGACGCTCACCCCCGGCACCACCTCGTATTCCACGCCGTCCCGCTCAAGGAGCAGAATTTGTTCGCGGATAGCACCGTAAAGGGAGGGATCTCCGGTGTGCACTCTCGCGGTCGTCCCGCCCCTACGCACGGTTTCCATGAGAAGGGCATGGGTCTGATCAAGTGTCATAGACGAGGAATCCGCCACTTTGGCCCCTTTTTTTGCGCATGCGACCACTGCACGTGGCACGAGGGACCCGGCATAAAGGACCAGGTCCGCCTCCCGGATGAGCCGTTGGCCTTTGACCGTCATCAATTCCGGATCGCCGGGACCGGCGCCAATGAAGTATACTTTTGCTTGTTTTCCTTTACTCATATGTGGCTCCTTCACTCCTCTTTAGGTTTTTCCGCCGAAACGATGAATACCGGGTTCAGGGCCTCGAGCCGGAGGTCTTGGCCCAGGTCCTTTCCCCTTGATACCGACACGAGACTTATGGTAGTGGACCATCCTGCTCCGGAAAAAAAGTCAACCGCTCGCTGCAAAGAGCCCACGAGCACCAGATGCAGGACCATCCTTCCGCCGGACCTGAGCCTTCGGGCGGCTTCCGTCAGGACCGTATTGTCCTTCCCGATCCCTCCTCCCAGGAATATCCTGTCCGGTTCCGGCAGATCGAAAAGGCAATCGGGCATTTCACCGTGGACTGCCTCCACATGGTAACACCCGGTCCGGCGTATGTTTTCACGTATCTGCTCCACCCGTTCCGCCCTTTTCTCCACGGCAAAGACCCTGCCCCTTCTTGCAAGGAGTGATGCCTCAATCGCCACAGAACCTGAACCGGCTCCGAGGTCCCACAGGACATGGCGGGGGTGTATCCGGAGAGCGGCAAGTCCGGCAGCACGAATCTCTTTTTTGGTAATCTGTCCCCGTTCATGGAGATAGCAGTCATCGTCCATGCCCACATGCGGAAGGATCTCAGAGGGGCTGATCCGTTGAAGGAGCAGGAAATTGAGCGGAGAAAATTCGGCCTCCTTTGCCTGCGCAGGGGTGTACCTGCCCGCTCGCTCACCTTCAAGACCCATATTTTCAAACACGTGCATTTCAAAGGTATCCACCCGTCTCCGGCACATTTCCAGCGCGATTAGTTGCGGGGAGTTTTCAGGGTCCGTATAGACGGCGACCCGGTCTGCAAATGCCAGGGCCCGGAAAAGGGGCGACATGTCTTGCCGGCCGTGAAGCGAGACCGCCTCGATGTGCTGCCAGGGTATCCCGAGCCTTGATGCGGCAACCTGGAGCGTTGTCACATTGGGATGCATCCGGACATGTTCCCTGCCCAGGGTCTTTACCAGAATCTGGCCGATCCCGAAAAAGCCCGGATCCCCGTCTGCCAGGACCACTACCCTTTTTCCGGCCCGGGCCGCCTCTCTGATCTGTTCCATAACACGGCCCAAGGGAGACTCGATCACGATGCGTTGCGCACTGGATGGTATGACCCGGTCAAGGAGGCGTTTCCCTCCAGCCAGGACATCCGCTTTTTGTATGATTTCTCCGTAAGATGAGGGAAGATCCCCACTGCCCACGCCCATCCCCAGGACTTCAACAGTTTTCATCCATGCACTCCGTTTGAAAACCCGCATCCTCCGGTGGCGCATACACCCGCAGATGAGAGCCTCCCCAAAAGGGTGCCGTCAAATGCAAAGGCACATATCTCCAGTGCCACCTCCTGCGTGACAAAGCGAGTCCCGTTGGAAAGGGCCTTTTGCATGAGTAATTGAACCACAGCCCGCTTATGTTCATCATCTGAAATCATACTCAGAACATGGCGTGCGGTGTTGGCGCCCATAATCGCCTTTGCTTTGTGTCCCTCGATCCCCGCGGCCCTGCACCATTCCGCCAGGAGATGGAAGTCGATCAGGGCCGTCCTGGCATGGGTATATTCATGGCCCTGGGCCACCTTGACCAGCTTGCCGAAAAAGCAGCCATAAATGATCCGGGAAAAACGCCTTCGTGTCGCCTCTTCCAGGCTGAACGCGAAAAAATCCGCCACCTGGATGCAGGCCTCATCGGGCAGTTCCGGAAAAAGACGCCGCAGAAATTTTTCACTCTTTCCCCCGGTGCAGAGGGCGATGGTATCCAGGCCCAGGGCCTCTGCCACGTCCAGGGAAAGGGCAATGGTTTCCTCATAGGCCTCGTTGGAAAACGGGATCACGGTCCCCCGGGTTCCGAGGATGGAGATCCCGCCCACAATGCCCAGGCGCGAATTCAGGGTTTTCCGGGCGATTTTTTCCCCATCTGCAACCTCGATGGTGATCTCCAGCCCCATAGGAGCAGTCCCCGTTTCTAGAAAACACTCCTGAACTGCCTTCTGCAACTGCTTGCGGGGTCCGGGGTTTATAGCGGGTTCTCCAGGAGGGATGGGCAGTCCCGGTTTTGTTACCCTGCCGACACCCTTCCCTCCCCGGAGCAGCACCTGATTGCCGTGTCCCCCAGGCTTTAGCAGGACCGTACAGGAAATCCGTGCCCGGTGGGTGGCGTCAGGATCATCACCCCCGTTCTTGATCACCGTCGCCCTGGCATATCCGTCAAACATACCAACCCGGTCGATGGGAATCGTGAGCCGTCCTTCCTCGGGCAGGGGAATATCCACTTTTCCTTGCACGACCTTTTTGCCCAGTAAAGACAGGAGAGCTGCCTTTGCCGCGGCAGTGGCCGCCGACCCGGTGGTAAACCCATGGCGAAGCTGTTTTTTCCCTCTGGATGTTTTCGTCTTCCCGTCACCCCGCTTTCCCGGCCAGTTCCGCAAGGGCGTTCACCACGGAGGCGGCCAGAGCTGATCCGCCCTTTCTCCCCCTGACGGTGATATAGGGGGTTTTTGACTGGCCCATAAGAAGTTCCTTTGACTCCTCGGCATTCACAAAACCCACGGGCATGCCCACCACCAGGGACGGGCGGCATATCCCTTTATTCATAAAATCCAGGAGCCGCAGGAGGGCCGTGGGTGCGTTCCCGATCACAAAGATTCCACCGTCCATCCTCCCGGCGACCAGATCAAGGGCGGCCCTCGCCCTTGTTATGCCTAGCTCCCGGGCACGCCGGGCCACCTCCTCATCGCCCATAAAACATTTCACCCTGCAGCCCCATCGATCTATCCTCCTGAGACCAATACCTGCGCGCGCCATCTCTGTATCAGTGACAATGGTACACCCGCGCCTTATGGCCGCAATACCCGCCTGCACGGCATCGTTGTGGAACACCGCCAGGGAGAGGAGTTCAAAATCGGCGCTGGTATGGATCATGCGGCGCACCACTTCCCAATGCGCCCCTTCAAAGGGCCTGGGTTCAAGGACCTCTGAATCGATGATGGCGAAAGAACGGCGCTCGATCTCATCTGGTTCTGTAATCTTTGTTATGCGTGTCATTTCCCCTCCTGCGATTGTCTCATCCGTATCTTCGGCAATATTCGACAAGATTGGGTGCCACCGCCGGGTTTGATCCCCAGTGGAGGTGCACGTAGGAGCCCAGCACCTGGTTCATCTGAAACCCTTCCCTGATCCCTGTCCGCCCCCTGCGGTTCGAAACCCTGTACATGGTCGAAACATCGGTCGGTGCCTTGGAAATGGTGGAATAGTGAAACTCGTGACCCCGTATTGTGGTGCCCGGAGGCCCCAGGATGGAATCCTTTTCGGTTATGACCTCCCGGTAACCCAGGGCCTTCAATCGCTCTACCATCCGGCACCTGAAGGGAAAGACACCGACCATGGGTTGGTCAGCACCATGGAGGTCCTCAATCTTCTCCATGAGATACATGAATCCCCCGCATTCTGCATACATGGGCATGCCGTCAAGTGCGGCCCGGAGGATTTCGCGGTTCAGATCACAATTCCGGGAAAGAGTTTCTACATGAAGCTCCGGGTATCCTCCGCCCAGGATCAATCCCTTGATTTCCGGTGGCAGGGATATGTCTCTGAGGGGGGAAAAGG
>QMLQ01000267.1 GCA_003646815.1 Deltaproteobacteria bacterium
GTTCCAGTCCTTCCCGTATGGCTATCTCAGCCCGCCGTACCGAAGAGGGTTCCGTCTCCCGGATGATCCTGCACGGGCACAACTCCGCCTCCATCCGCTTGTTCCTCCGAACCGCGTACCCGAACAACCGGCATACCAGGGGTCTCCATGCATAATAGCCGCATGATCCTTGGCTCCCGTGGTGGGAGGAATTCGGGAGAACGACGGCACACACGCTGTCCCCACAGGCTTCCTTGTCCGCGATGGAAGACAGCACAGCCTCTTCCTCATGCCTGGCATAGATCTCGAGACCCAGGGGAAGCACCTCCAGAACGGTGGTTTCCACACACCAGTTCCTGCAGCAGTAGGAACACCCCTCCGGGCACTCCATTCCCGTCGCGGCACGAAAACGGGCGATGATTTCATCCAGCCTCCCATAGATATGGAGGACACGATCAACGATTTTGATAATCCTGGTCATGCACCCATAAAGGGACGATCCCCAGCACCGCTCTCACGGTATGGATTTTTCAGAACGTCAGCCGACTCCCCTTTTATCCTCAAATCTCTCCATCTTTTTAGGGAGCGATGACAAAACCGCCTTCGATCCTTAAGAGGGACTGAAAAGACTTTCGAATGCGTTGGAACCAGCTTTGGGAATAGACATAATTGACCATGAGGCCGCATGATTCTTCTAATCCTTTCAACGAGCGATTCCCTAGAAAATTGATATGTTTTTTCGAAATTGTCGCCCCATTGGCCAGGTGAAAATTCGCAACCGGATTCAAGGGCTTGCCCCGAGCGTTCTTTTCCTTCGTGAGATAGTAATGGGTTATCTCTACAAGTGGTTTTTCGAGCTGTTTGACATAACTCGGGTTCTTGATCCATGTAGGGTCCGAAAGGATACCCAACAGGACCTTTCCAAAATCCCCTTCCTGAGATCCTGTTTGCGATGAAAATTCGTGTTCCAGAGTTTTTCTCGACTTCTGGGAAAAGGTCTCTATTATCTTTTCTCTTGCCATCTTGAAATCGACATCCTTGCCCTCCAGGATCTTTTTGAGGTAGTTTTTCCAGAAACCCGGTATCGGGCTGAGGGTCGAAAAGGACTGGATGTTCGGAACAGTGCGTTTGATGTAGTCAACTACTTGAAAAATCAGAATCTTCCCAAGCCCAATCCCTGTTAATCCCTCCTGGCTGTTATTGATCGAATAGAAGATGGCCGTGTCACATTGCTCGATTTCATCCTGTGTTTTTGCTTGTTCACCGATAATTTCATGGATCGATCGGGGGATGCCTTTTGTAAGAGCCACCTCAATAAATATCACCGGCTCGTCCGGCATGGAACAGTGATAGAGTGCAAGACATCGCCTGTCATGGCCCAGTCTTTCCCCCATTTCTTCCAGAGTAGTCATGGGGTGAACCATGTCATGGCGTTGAATGTGGTTGATCTGGCTGTAAGGTGAATTCAAGGTTATCTCGTGGAGGATCAGAAACCCACTTTGAAACCACGAATCGAAGAGATACGATAAGTTTTCATCCAAGGGACCGAGATCCAGTGCCGTCCTCCGTTGAATTGCAATAATATCCCTTCTCAGCTCCAACAAGAACTTGAGGCCCTCTGAGATATTGATGAATTTGCGGAACAGTTTAACCCTTGGACATTCCGCTTTGATGCGGAGTTCCGATAGTAGCTTATTCCATCGCAAATCTCCCTCCTGAGCGGCTAAGACCTTCTTGAGGGTTGATTCAATCTCCTGTTTCGATGTTTCGACTTTTCTCAGGAGTTCATTGAAGAAAAAGGGCTTCTCCTCGCCCGATAGGTCTTCATACCCCATCTTGATCATTTTGAGCCTTGAAGGTGAAAAGTCATCCTTTTGAATCACATCCGATATTTCGCCAATGAGTTTTCGGACCCGTCTCAAAGCCTTCTTGCCTTTTGCTTCGAAGTTGTGATTTGGAAAACTGACTTCTTCGTCCATTTGCGATATCCCTCATTTTTATCAAGAAAACTGTTTCCTGAGGACTTCTATAAAATAGGGCTCCACCCTGTCAATATTCCTTATGATCTCTTCATAGTTGTCGAGGTATCCCTTTTCATGAAGAAACCGGTAAAAGAGTTTCAGGGCCGGTGGCCAATACACATATTCATTTGGCTCTACCATCATTTTCCTCAGGAGAAAATCTTCAAAAAACTCGACAAAATAGACGTCGGAAACAGATTTTAGAATAACTATGTCACCATGGATGTATGCATAGATAAAATTGAGATATGTCTGGAGACAAAAAGAATACTGCTCTGCATCGTCCTTTAACATTCCCTTGGCTACAAGCCATCTTTCGAAAAGGTTCTCACACTCATCCTCCAGGGTGAGTAAGAGTTTTTCATACTTGTCATATTCTGCGCCATCGTAAATAAGTTCATCTAATGTATTTATCTTCTTTATGAGATCCCTGTCATCTTGATCAGGCAGCACTATCTCACCTGCAATCACCAGTTTTTTATAATCGAAAGGCTGTATGAGATACCGGACTTCCTTCCGGATGAACATGAATGGCATGCCGCGTTCAGGTTGTTGGTCTGGTGGAAACAGAAAACTGCGTCTTTCTATCATTTTTGTCAGGAGGGATTGGGCTTCCACTCTTTCCAGTCCAAAAGTACCTCTTATGGCCTTCAATATCTCTTGCCTTACCTTCATATCTTCATCACCCTTCTCGACAAGAAGGGCATAGTTCCAGAGCATTGTGGCAATCTGGAAGGCATCGTTAAATCCGGTTTCATCATTCTCACCAAACTTCATCATCGGTTTAGCATATTCCAGCATGGCCTGTGCCATTGAAATGGAACGAAAGCCTTCAGGTGCTCCCAGGTGAGGAAGGCCGGGCCTGGTCATTACCTGGGGCCTCGGATGGGATTTAGCAAGACGTAGTGTTCGTTTCTTTTGCTTTCTATCCCGGGCCTTGGAACGTCCTTTTTGTGATCCTCTCTTTTTTTTCTTTGCCATGGGCGTAACTCCCCTTTTTATAAACCAGCATGTCGTTTTTCACGACTCTTTGTATCCGGCAGAATCGTGAAGAGCTCAGCCGCACAGCCTCTGTGCCAGGCAGGTATAGCGCCTTTCAGGCTTATTATCCCTGACCGCAATCGCAAGGGCCTTTTTCGTTCCCACCATCACTACCAGCTTTCTCGCCCTTGTCACGGCGGTATAGATGAGATTCCGCTGAAGAAGCGCATAGTGTTAGGTAAAGATCGGGATGACGACTGCCGGGTATTCCGAACCCTGGGACTTGTGTACCGGTATGGCATACGCCAGGGCGATCTCGTAAAGGTCGCTGAAGTCATAGTCTACGTCACGCCCTTCGAAACACACCGTGATGATCTGGCCTTCCAGGTCCACCCCGGCAATCCTTCCCATGTCACCGTTGAAGACCTCTTTGTCGTAGTTATTGGTGAGCTGGATGACCTTGTCTCCTCTACGGAATACCCTGCTTCCCCTTTCAACGCCTTCCCCACGGGAGTTGAGGGCCTCCTGGAGCATGGTGTTCAGGTTGGCTACGCCCACCGTGCCCTTGTGCATGGGGGTCAGGACCTGGATGTCCTCAAGCGGACCGAAACCGAATCTCCGGGGAATCCTGTCCGTGACAAGCTTGATTATTACGCCCGGAGCTTCATCGGGATCCTGCTCTTCAATGAAGTAGAAATCACTCTCATTTTTTCCGGTCGAAAGCAGCGGCATCAGGCCGTTGTTCATGTGGTGCGCATTCACGATGATCAGACTCTTTTTCGCCTGCCGGAAGATCTCATTCAGCTCGACCACGGACACCGTACCCGATCCAATAATGTCACGAAGGACGTTTCCGGGTCCGACCGAGGGCAGCTGGTTCACATCTCCCACGAGGATAAGCGTTGCGCCGGGGGGAATCGCCTTCATCAGGTGATGCATGAGGACCGTGTCGATCATGGAGGCTTCATCTATGATCAGCAGGTCGCAGTCAAGGGGCCTTTGTTCCTTTCGCTGAAACCCTCCCTTTCTGAAACTGTACTCCAGCATCCTATGGATGGTCTTCGCCTCGTACCCTGTCGCCTCTCCCATGCGCTTTGCCGCCCTCCCCGTGGGAGCCGCCA
>QMLQ01000268.1 GCA_003646815.1 Deltaproteobacteria bacterium
GAACCCGGTTACAAAAAACTGGTTCGCATACATTTCCAGTATCTCCTGTTTCGTATACTGCCGTTCAAGAAGGAACGCCTGGATCAGCTCCTTGAGTTTTGCCTTGTATGAACGTTTTTCTCTCTTAAAGATGTTTTTGGCCGTCTGCTGGGTGAGGGTGCTCCCGCCCTGGACGACCTTCCCGGCCTTCAGATTCGTGATGAGAGCTCGAAGGATTCCCTTGAGTTCAAAACCCCGGTGCGCAAAAAAATCGTGGTCTTCAGCCGCGACAATAGCCTTTATGAAATTTCTCGGTATCTGGGAGTAGGGGAGGTACTGGCGATGGGTTGTCCCGAAAAACACGCCAATAGGGGTCTCGCCGTCATCATAAAAAACAGGGCTTTCAGACCCGATTACCCTTCGGATGGCGCCTTTCTGGATTCGCTGGGATGTTTCTCTCGTGACCTGTAAGTAAATACCCAGGACCAGTAGGGCCGGTATGAGTACCAATGAGGTCAAAGTTATGAGTATGATTTTCGATCTTGTCTTCATATAATTTCAATTTTTCAATGGGTTACCCGGAGTCGCCCGGCAGAGGAAATTTCCCCTGAAAGGAGCTTTCTGCGGATCAGCTGCTTGATGTCCAGGCCTTTCATCTGCAGGCCCTTCCTGCCGTATTTCATATTTGCTTCAATGAGATACCAGTTGTTTTTATGTTGTATCAGGTCCATCCCCACATCGTCAAACCTGCACTTGATGGCGGCCTTTCGTGCCAGGGCAATGCCCTCCAGGGGGATATGGTCAAAGCTGATTCTGCCGCCCTGAAAAATGTTTGCCCGAAAATTTCCCTTTTTCCTGAACCGCCAGTACGCAAGGACCGGATCGTAGTTGATAAGGATGACCCTGAGGTCCTTTTCATGGGGCACGTATTCCTGAATATAGGCAATCTTGGTCAGGCTGAGGTATTTCCCCAGGTCATCCCCATTTCTGATCAGGAATACACCTCTCCCCTGGGCTGAACGCCGCGGTATCTTGCCAACAAATGGAAAGGCAAAATTTTTCAGGATATCATTGTGATGACGCGGGTAGTAAAATATTGTCCTCGGGTGATTTATTTTCTGCAGGTAGAAAAGCGTGGTCTGCATGATTTTCTCGTCGGCATAGAGATAGGTTTCAAGACTGGGAAAGATCGTCTTTCCCATGGTGTTGAAGAACTGGGCATACCCGACCGTAGGGAACAGGATAAGATTCGCGGCATCGATCAATTCTCTTTCCCTGGGCGTGTAATCTAGAAAATTCGGTTTCACTCCGAGGGTGAGTACCTCCGGAATGTTCAGCAGGCGACTGCCCAGCGCGATAAATTGCTTTCCGCCTTGCATCACCATGCTATTTTCCAATCCATCGTCTGACACGATTTGCCTGATTTTCAACCTTTTGGAAAATATCAGGCAATGAAAAAGTCTTCACCCGCCTGTTTTCCATAACGATTTTGCCGTTTATGAGTGTGTGGCTTACATCATTTCCCCTTGCGGCATAAACGATATGGGAAAAAGGATTGAAGAGGGGAGTCAAATGCGGTTTGCAGGTGTCCAGGATGATGATATCAGCTTTCTTCCCTACCTCCAGAGATCCAACGTACTGGTCCAACCCCAGAGCCTTCGCTCCTTCAATAGTCGCCATGCGAAACACCGTGACCGCATCCATAACAGTGGTGTCCATATTATGAACCTTGTGGAGCTTCGCAGCCGTATCCATTTCAGTGAACAAATCCAGATTGTTGTTGGAGGCACAGCCGTCAGTTCCGAGTCCCACAGTGATTCCGCGGGCAATCATTTCGGGAACCGGCGCTACACCGGATGCGAGTTTCATGTTGCTTTCAGGGTTGTGGATCACCTTTACACCCTGGTTTATGATCAGCTCCATGTCCTGGTGATCGAGGTGCACACAGTGATCCGCGACCAGGTGCGGTCCGAGCATCCCAAGGGAATCCAGATGGGCAAAGGGTGTTTTTCCGTATTTGCTTTGAATTTCCTCCATCTCTGCCCGGGTTTCAGCCACATGGGTGATAAGGGGAACGCCATACCTGCGGGCCAGGTCGTGGCAGGCGCCCAGGAGTTCGGGACTGCAAGTGAACAAGGAGTGGGGCTCCACCGCGACAGAAACAAGCGGGTCTTCGCTCCACTGTCGGATGAGTTCTTCCGTGTACTTGAGGCCGTTTTCCACAGAGCCGTAATTGGGAGAATCGAAGTCATAGAGAACTTCACCGACAATACAGCGCATTCCGGCCTCATGGGCCGCCCGGGCAACCTCCTGCTCAAAAAGATACATGTCGCAAAAAGAAGTGGTTCCGGACATGATCATCTCTGCGCACGCAAGCAGAGACCCGGTGTAGACAAAATCCGCATCCATGCGGCTTTCCACGGGAAAGATGTAGTTATTGAGCCAGTCCATGAGGGGGAGGTCATCCGCCAGTCCACGGAAGAGCGTCATGGCCGCATGGGTGTGGCCGTTGACAAGGCCGGGCAGGACAAGCCCTCCACGCGCGTCAATGACCTTTTTTCCATGCGGTGGCATGCTTCCATCAGTTCCCACGTGAGAAATAGTGTCACCGGTAACACCGAGAAAACCCTTCTCATAGACGCGGTTCTCGGGGTCCATGGTCAGGATGGTCCCGTTTTTAATCACAATATCCATTAGTGCCAACCTTTCTACGCCATTATTCATTATGGTGCCAGTTTTCTTCAGCCTATTTAACTCAAATGGGCCACAATCGCCTCCCACAGCTTTGAAAGTTTCGGTGCGCACTTTTCTGCGGCCTCGATGACCTGTTCCACGGATGTTTCTTCCATGCAATCAGGGAGATTGACATTGGTGACAGCTACGATTGCCAGGACCTTCATGCCGCAATGAACACCCACGATTGCCTCTGAGACCGTTGACATGCCCACGGCATCTGCGCCCGCCATCCTCAGGAACCTGGTTTCCGCCGGTGTCTCAAGGCTTGGTCCCAGGATTCCCACGTACACCCCTTCCCGTAAAAGGATGCCGGATTGCAGGGCCTGGCCGCGAGCAAGATTGAGCAGATCATCGGGATACACGTTACTCATATCTGGAAACCTGGGGCCGAACTCATTCAGGTTGGGGCCCACGAGGGGATTTTTTCCGGTGAGGTTAATGTGATCGGTCACCAGCATCACATCACCGCGATGAAACAGTGGATTAAGCCCACCCGCCGCGCTGGTTATGAACAGATACCTGATCCCGAGAGCTGCCATCACCCGTACGGGGAAAGTTACCTCCGCGGGCGTGTATCCCTCGTAGAGATGGAACCGGCCCTGCATTGCAATAACCGGCTTGTTCGACAGCCGGCCGGCAAGAAACATTCCCTTGTGCCCCTCTGCCGTTGTTTTAGGGAAATGGGGGATATCCTGGTATGGAATACGAATGTGCTCCTGGATCGCCCCTGTCACCTTCTCGAGCCCTGTTCCGGTGATCAGGGCTATTTCAGGGTTTTCTTTCAGGACGGAACGAAGGTATTCTGCGGCTTCTTTGATTTGTTTCTGCATGGGATATCCTTCCATTCGGTGTTGATATTCTCGCGCATTGATTCTCTTCCCCTTAAGCCAGTTGAATGAAAATGTCAACCAGGACAGACGCGGCCCTTCGCCGCAAGGGTTGAATCCTGGCCTGAAAATCCTTGACACCATTTGTGCGAACCAATAGTGTTCAAAACGGAAATTTGACGACTTTGCAAGAATCTGGTTTATCCCACTTCACGGCATCCTATGAAAACCTGAGACCAGAGCCTTTGTAAGTGCTCGAATAGAAGGGATACCGACTTGGCCGTCATCCTTGACCCGGATCCGGAAAGGAATGACAGAAAGAGTAGGAGACATGAAAAATACCGATTACGAGGGGCAGCAGGCCCTTATTGAAAAGGTGTTGGACCGTGGAATTTGCGTGAAGTGCGGTGCATGTGTGGGGCTGTGTCCCCACTTCAGTTACTGGGACGGGCAGGTGGTTGTCCTGGATCGGTGCTCAGCCGGTACGTGGAGATGCCTGCAGTACTGTCCCCGAGCCGAATATCCAGAGACCTCTCTTGAGCGACATGACGCGCAGGATA
>QMLQ01000269.1 GCA_003646815.1 Deltaproteobacteria bacterium
GCAGCGGCAGGCCGGTACGAAGCGGTGGTTGCCATGTATCATGACCAGGGATTGATTCCACTCAAGCTTCTCCACTTCAGCGACGCCGTTAATGTAACACTGGGCCTTCCCATCATCCGTACCTCTGTAGATCACGGCACTGCCTATGACATTGCGGGCACGGGCAGGGCGGACGCATCCAGCCTGAAAGCGGCTGTCAGGATGGCGGTGGACATGGTGAAAAACCGCCGCAGAACCACGGCAACTCCTCAATGAATTATCACAACAAGCAACAGGCAACGAGCAACACGCAACGAAGAACAGATCAAAAGCGCCAGAGCCAACAAACCACGAACAACAAACTACGAGAAACAATGGGCACAAGGCATATAAAGATACGGGGGGCCAGGGTCCACAACCTGAAGAACATTTCCCTGGATATTCCCAGGAACCGGTTTGTGGTTATTACGGGGCTTTCAGGTTCGGGGAAGTCTTCCCTGGCGTTTGACACCATTTATGCTGAGGGGCAGCGGCGGTACGTAGAATCACTGTCAGCATATGCGCGCCAGTTTCTCGAGCAGATGGACAAACCTGACGTTGATACCATTGAAGGACTCTCCCCGGCTATTTCCATTGAACAGCGAAGTTCAAGCCGGAACCCACGTTCCACCGTGGGCACTGTTACCGAGATCTATGATTACATGCGAGTCCTGTTCGCCAGGGTGGGGAGACCCCACTGCCCGAAATGTCACCTTGAAATACATTCTCAGACTGTCCAGCAGATTGTGGATCGGATTCTGGCTTTGCCCGAAGGCACGAAGATCCAGATCCTGGCACCGCTGATAACCGGCCGCAAGGGGACACACGTCCAACTCCTCGCCCAGTTGAGAAAGGAAGGATTTACTCGCGTAAGAATTGACGGGGAGATCAGGCTCCTGGAAGAGGAGATTGCTCTGGACAAGAACAAGAAGCACGATATTCTTGTTGTGGTTGACCGTCTCGTGGTGAAAGAAGGGATAACGAAACGTCTGACTGATTCCATGGAATTGACCCTGTCACTTTCCGACGGTCTTGCTGTGGCCGATGTGATCGACAAGGAAGAAATTTTTTTCAGCCAGAAGGCCGCCTGTCCGTCCTGCGGCCTGAGCGTTCCTGAACTCACTCCCCAGATGTTTTCGTTCAATAATCCCCGGGGTGCATGCCAGGAGTGCAGCGGGCTTGGAACCAAGAAATATCTTGATCCGGGCCTGATAGTGCCGAACCCGGACCTTTCTCTCAGACAGGGGGCCATCGCCCCCTGGGCCAATCGCCATTCCGTCCATTTCCAGCAGGTCCTGGAGTCCCTTTGCCAGCACTATGAGATTGATTTTTATTGTCCTTTTAAAGACCTTCCCGAAAAGGTTCAAAAGGCATTGCTCTACGGTTCTGGGGAAGAGGAAATAAAGTTTTATTTTGAACGGGGGCACCGGCGCTATTTTCACAGCAGGCCCTATGAAGGCATCATCCCCAACATGGAAAGGCGGTACCTGGAAACGGATTCCTATCAGGTCCGGGAGGATATCGAGCAATACATGAGTATCCGACCGTGTCCCGCGTGCGGGGGCGCGCGTCTTCAACCTGTAAGCCTTGCCGTCACCGTAGGAGGAAAAGGTATCCACGAGGTCACGGCCCTTCCCGTTGAAAAGGCAGTGGGGTTCTTTCATGATCTCCAGTTGACTAAGAAAGAGGAAGCCATTGCCCGGAGAGTGCTGAAAGAGATCAGGGAACGGCTTGAATTTCTCATGAGCGTGGGGCTGAATTACCTGACCCTTGATCGCGCTTCTGCAACCCTTTCCGGGGGGGAAGAACAGCGGATCAGGCTGGCCACCCAGATCAGTTCAGGCCTTGCGGGGGTCTTGTATGTCCTGGACGAGCCAAGCATAGGGTTGCACCAGCGGGATAACCTCCGGCTTCTGCGGAACCTGAATCGCTTGAAAGAACTGGGAAACACGGTGTTGGTGGTGGAACATGACGCGGAGACCATCCTGAGTGCGGATCATGTGATAGACCTGGGGCCCGGTGCGGGGATGCTGGGAGGGGAGATTGTTTTCCAGGGGTCCCCGAAGGAGATCATGGAGGATGGAAACAGCCTGACCGGCCAATATCTCTCGGGTAAAAAAACGATCCCGGTTCCACTGGAGCGCCGGCAGGGAAATGGGCAATCCCTTGTTATTGAGGGTGCCAGGGAGCACAACCTGAAAGATATCGTGGCCAGGATCCCCTTGGGCACCTTTACCTGTATTACCGGGGTGTCCGGCTCCGGGAAGAGCAGCCTTATCAACGGGATTCTCTACCCGGCACTGAGCAATAAACTCTATCGTTCCAAGGCCAGGGTTGGAGCGGTCGAGGGGCTCAGGGGAATTGAGCACATAGACAAGGTCATCAATATAGATCAGAGCCCTATCGGAAGGACACCACGCTCAAATCCCGCTACCTATACGGGTGTTTTTACCCCTATTCGAGAGCTTTTTTCCCGGTTGCCCGAGGCAAGGGCAAGGGGATACAAACCGGGGAGATTCAGTTTCAATGTCAAGGGCGGTCGGTGTGAGGTATGCCGGGGGGACGGGATCATCAAGATAGAAATGCATTTCTTGCCTGACGTCTACGTCAAGTGCGAGGCATGCAAGGGGCTTCGCTATAACCGGGACACACTGGAAATTCGCTACCGGGGGAAAACCATTGCTGAGGTCCTGGAAATGACCGTGAACCAGGCCCTGTCCTTTTTCCAAAATATTCCCCATATCCGGGGAAAGCTCAAAACCCTGGTGGACGTGGGACTTGGCTATGTGAAACTCGGGCAGCCGGCCACGACCCTCTCCGGAGGTGAAGCCCAACGCATCAAACTATCCAGGGAATTGAGCAAGAGAAACACGGGGAGAACCCTGTATCTCCTGGATGAGCCTACCACCGGATTGCACTTTGCGGATATCAGGAAACTCCTGGAAGTCCTCAACTACCTGGTCGCCCGGAAAAATACGGTCGTTGTCATCGAACATAACCTGGATGTGATCAAGACGGCGGATCATATTATCGACTTGGGCCCGGAAGGGGGAGACAAAGGCGGGTATGTGGTGGGGACGGGTACACCGGAAGAAATTGCCAAAAACCAGAGGTCCTACACGGGACAGTTCCTGAAAAAAATGCTGGCTGCCTGAGATGCGTGTCGGTCTCGACCAAACCCTTTGCTTGATTTTGCTGCCTGGGCAGGGTATGATTACGGGGAAATTTTTCCTGCTATCAGGCTGTAGGGGATGAAAAACGTATCGTGGATGTGATGCTCGAAAAAGTGGCAGTGAAGAAACCGGTTCGCTACGCCGCGCCCCGGCGGACCGGAAAGTGTCTTTCCTGTGGAACTGCCCAGATGAAACGGGGAAGACGATACTGTTCCGCCGAATGCCGCGAGCAGATGAGGTGGGTACTTTCATTGGCAAAGGGCCTGCTTCGGACGTTTAATGCCCGCTATGCGGCATTTTCCTTTACGGCCGATTACGTGGTGCTCGACGTATTGCCAGCATGGACAAGGGGTATCAGTCGTTTTATTGGGCACCGTACCCCGGGACAGAAACCGGCGCTAGATCTGAAAAACCTGATCTTGGAGTCGGGGGAAGAATGGTACGGCCTCCTGGGTCGAAGAAATTCAAGGAGTGTGGCGTCTCTTCGTCTCCTCAATGACAACCATAAACCGCACCTTGATCCGAACAGCATTAAACCTGCGAGCAAGAGCCGACCGCGCCTGTCCAAACGGGAAAGTGATTGCCTGAAGGTGCTCAAGATCGAACGGGAAGTCCTTTCATCCGAGGGCTGCGCATTAACAATCAAAAGGGCATACAAGCGGCTTGCCAAGCGGCATCATCCTGACGCGGGAGGTGATGCAGAGACGTTCAAACGCTTAAACGAAGCCCATCAACAGATGCTCATGTGGGCTGAAAATCCTCAGTACACCTGCAGAAAGGCACTCCTGGATTCCTGGTCCTATGACGGCTCCACCAACCGGTGGACTCCCCCCCTGTAGTTTTACAGACCAACACCAAAAAGAAAGGGGTTACCCCTTTTAC
>QMLQ01000270.1 GCA_003646815.1 Deltaproteobacteria bacterium
AGTCCGCCTGGACCTTTGCCAGGTGGGTCAGTTTCCACAGATATCACTTCGCCACGAGAATCTATTTTATCCTCATGGCCATGAAACCCCTCTTGATTAAGCGTGCCTTCGAGCTCCTTGCGATCTTCGGGCTGGCGGTCATCATGCCGTTCCTGATCATCTGGGGTGTTGCGTGGGTCAGAAAGATAAAAGCCGCACGAGATCGCTCGCTTATGGAGTAATCACATAATGTTCATGAACAACAAAAAGACATTCCTCGGATACGGGTATCGGCTCGACGAGCTCCACAGGGTGAAAAAGATCAAACTGAAGGATGCTGACCGGAAGGGCCACCTCTTTTGCTTCGGTTCCACCAGGATCGGGAAAACAAGGCTGATAGAGCTGATGATGGAACAGGATATCCGGAAGGGGTACTCGGTTGCCCTCTTCGACCCGAAAGGCGACATCGATCTTTTTTCAAAAATAGTCCAGGTGGCCTACGAAGAAAACAGGCAAAACGACCTCTGCCTGGTAACCCCGATCTTTCCCCACTGCTCCGCCCGGATGGATCCGCTTGCCTATTATTACATGCCCGAAGAACTGGTCTCCCACGTGGTATCGGGCATCAAGGCCAGGGAGGAGTTTTTCATTAATATCGCCTATGAGACAACCTTCGTCATCGTCCAGGCACTTTTGTTCTTCGCGAAGATCAAGAATGAAAAGGTGACCTTGAATTTCAACGTGGTCAAGGAACGGGCATCATACAGGGATCTCAAGAATCTCGAAGAACAACTGAGGGACTACGAAAATGACCCGGAGGCCGAAGAGATCCTTGTGAGCCTCCGGCAGATCCTTGCCTCACCCCAGGACTATTTCGGGAAGGTATCCTCATCCCTCCGCACGGTCTTGACGTCACTCTCTGCCGGCAGTGTGGGGGCCATCATCGGCAAGGCTAGGGCGAATAGTTTTGTAAGGCGCCTGGAACAAGGGAGAAGAGTCATCCTGATCGTCCAGACCGGGAGCCTGCTCACCCGGAAGACAGCGCATATCGTGGCAAGGGTTCTCCTCTCGATGATCCAGAGCTTTGTAGGAAGGGTGTACCTTTCCGGGGAAAAAATCAACCCGCCCTTGTGTATCTACATGGACGAGGCATCCAATCTCCTCTACATGGGCGTCGAGGATCTCTTCAACAAGTCGGGTGGGGCAGGGGTCTGGGTTCATGCCTTCACCCAATCCATCGCGGACATCGAGGCGGAGATAGGCCCGCCGAGTGCCCGAAAGATCCTCGATAACACGAATACCAAGGTATTCATGCGTGTCAACGACCCGATGACCGCAGACTATATAGCGGACTATTCAGGCATGAAAAGGCGGTTTTCCCCGCTCCTCTCCCTGGGGGGCGGCATTACGGTAAGGGAGGTGGAAGAACCAAATGTGCGTCCGGAAGATGTCCTGAACCTGCAACTGAGGGACTTCTATATGTTCTCCTTTGCCGGTGCTTATCGGGGAAGAGTGGGCCAGGTGAAACCGCCTTACTTCAGGGTTAAGTACCCGCGTTTGGAGGTGCTTTGATGTCCGGGTCATCCGGGTATCTTGTTACCGGAATGGAAATTTTTCTCGGATTGCTCATAGGCCTGCTTATCTATCTCTTTATACCGGAGGAAGGTGGAAGGAGGAGAAAAAAGAGAAAACAGGCCCTCGCGCGAATGAACGATTCCATGGCTGAAAGGACGGACTTGTCCGAAGGTGCTATGGCGAAAAACGGTCATACAATCACTTCTTCGCTCTCTTCGCGAGGAACACCTCTGTCCCCGATCATATTGCCTGCTGATCCTGAACCGTTCTGGGATCACGAAAGGATGAACACCTTTTACCGCCGGTATGTTGTCCCACACAGGAAGGTCCTGGAACATGCCGGGTATCTCCTGGCGGTAACTGCCTTGCTCTCTCTGCTCGATCAGCAGGGGGATTGTCCTTCGGTCGTCAGGCTAAACCAGCATGGCTGGACCATAATAAGCCCAGCCACCCCCGGACATGAAAATACAGTCCGCATATTCGGCCACGGCTGGGGGTATTTTCACGGTAAAGAAGACAGGGGGTATCAACCTATCGGGAATGTTCGAGATTCTCGAAATATCTATGACCTTCTGGCGGAGATCTCACTCCTCGACCATTCCCTGAACGTGGCTGAAAAGATGATTCAGCATATCAGAAAGACGAGATCCAGGGACCCGGAATTGCTCCTCGGCAAGATTCTCGTGACAGCCCTCGGCCATGACGTAGGCAAGATCCCCCACCTCATCGGCCCACATAAATACAGCAAGGGAGATCACTCCTACATATCCTATCTGGTCTTGAAAAGGGCTATTTTCACGGATTGTTCCCCTCAGCAGGAGGAAATTCTCAAGGCGGTGCGGGAGCACCACCTCCAGATACAGGAAGGATTGACTTACGCCCTTCGAAAGGCTGACCAGGCAGCAAGGGAGATGGAGACGGAGATGCTCGCGTCTGCGGGAAAGGATGTCAGTGATTTCATCAATATCATCCAGGCCCGAAACGAACCAGATACCGGTGCAGAAGACAAAGGAAAAACCGTCACCAAGGCCCCGCAACCGATTGATCTTGACTGGCTGGACATCAAAGAGTTCCTGGGGCTCATTGAACCCCACATCAATGTGGAAAAGGAGGGCCGTTACCAGGCGTTCTCCATGAACCACGGCCTAGTCTATCTCACGCTGGACCTGGTATCGGAGACAGTCATTCTCCTGGCGAAAAAGCACGCGCACCCGGAGGTCCTTATAAACGCTGATACCAGGGAGAAAAAGAGGCAGATCGAGTACACGGTCAAGACTCTCCTCAACAGACAAGGTTTCATACCCTCATTCATAGGGGATGGTTACAGCGGGGCAAGATTCGCTCTGCTCAGGAAAAACAGGAAAAAGACAATTGGGATTTACATGCCGGTCGATGTCAGGGCATTTGGGACTTGTCTCGGAGACCTTGAAAAACGAAAAAAGAAGGCCCCTTTTATCAGCAGAATATCTGAAGTTCACCCCTTGGTCGGAAAGAAAAAATGAGTGAACTTTCTATATATACCTATAGAGGCAACGTCGCTGGCAAATCGAGGTAGGGAAACACAAATCCTATCAAGTCCGCCTGCCCTCAAGTTTGGGGGTGTATCAGAGACAGATGCCTCATACCCCTGTGACGGGCAACATTCGCAATCAAGGAGTGACATGCGTAGGAACTTCATCATAATTACCATGACAACTGCTTGCATCTTGGCGATGGCCACCGGCATCGGTGATCTCCTTGGCAGGAGCGACATCATCTGTTCCACCTCCGCATGCGTGAAGATCCATTCCTCATCGTTTGGAGCAATCTTCTCGATTCCTGTTGGATTCTACGCCTCCGCTTTTTTATTCCTTTGCCTGGGACTCTACCTCAAAGGCAGAGAAACCCTCTCCGGCACGATCCTGTGCGGCATCCTGGGCATAGAGGCCTATTTCACCTTTCTTGAGATTTTCTTCATGGGCTCCCTCTGTACGATCTGTCTTATATTCTTCGGGCTCCTGATCATGTGCGCGATCCTGGCCCGCGTGAAAAAGAACAAAAACGCAATGCTCACAGGCTTTACGCTGTTCTTCGTAGCCCACTTCATCTTCTTTTATCCGAGCGTCACGCTCAAACCAACGCTCACCACGGAGGTTATGGGGAACAGGTCTGTTGAAATATTCGCATCCCCATCGTGTTCCCACTGCGAGCAGGCGATCGAGGATCTTCGCAAAGTCTGTTTAGCCACGGGCACATCCTTGATTATCAGACCGGTTTCCATTTCCAGGAAGGATAGAGACAAGAGCGTGAGATGGATTTCCGGGAAGCTGTTTCAGTGCGGTTCTTCCATCTCGTACCGGCTTGCCGAAAAGATCGTGTGGGAGAATGAAGACGAGGCGAAAAAGCTCAATAACGGGAAGCTCGCTGTGCCTCTCATCCTGGTCAGGGTAGATGGAAGTCGTGAAATATTCAGGGGATGGACCGGCCAGGTCTTCACTTCTGTGAA
>QMLQ01000271.1 GCA_003646815.1 Deltaproteobacteria bacterium
GAAAGGATGCGGCTGATACGTCCCTGAGAGCCCAGGCAGAATGCGATGAGGGGAATTCCGAGCCGACGTGCCAGGGGAAACAAATCGAGAATCGTCCGGTTATCTTCAATCTCCCTGGCCCGGGTTACAATCTTCACAATATCGGCCCCGGTGGCCGCCATTTTTCCGAGGAGATTGGTGAGGACCTCTGGGGAAGGAGTCCTATTGAGGATATGCCGTGACACGATTATCCGCGTATTCTTCCTGTTTATGAAAAGAGGCTCCCGGTAGATCAGGGGAATGCTGAATTCCACGTCAATAAAATTCGCACCCCTCTCAACGGCCTCTTTCAAGAGCCGTATTCGCGTAACATAATGGGCCCTGCCGCTCCCTCCTTCTTTCCTGGAGCGGTAGGTGACAATGATAGGGTTCGGCGCATTTGTTACAATCTCGTGGAGATCAAATTCCTCCGTGCGGTCAAGCCGCACCTCCAGCAGTTGGGCGAGATCGGCAGAGCGCCGCTTCTTGTCCAGGACCTCTCCGGTATCCCTTCCCCATACGGGGACGGCGATCTGCACGTCCCGCACCATTTATCCGATCCCCCGGGATTCAGGACCGGCAACGGCCCTCCACCGCAACAGGTGATCCGCAAGCACGATGGCCACCATGGCCTCGAGCACCGGGGTAATGCGGGGTATGGCGCAGACATCATACCGCCCGGCCAGCTCGAGCACCGCGGGCCTTCCCTTCCGGTCAATGGTCTCCTGTTTTCTGCGGATGGAGGGGATGGGTTTCACCGCCGCCCGGAGAACAATTTCATCCCCGTTTGAGACACCTCCCAGAATCCCGCCTGCGTTGTTTGACTTGAATCCCCCCGGCACAAGGGGGTCGTTGTTCTCCGAGCCACGCAGCCGCGCAGATTCAAATCCCCTGCCGAACTCAATTCCCTTTACCGCGCCAACGGACATGACCGCCTTCGCAATATCCGCATCAAGCTTGCCAAATACCGGTTCTCCGAGGCCGATGGGACAACCCGCCACCCGGAGTTCAACAATCCCACCCACGGAGTCACCCGTGTCTCCGGCATTTTTGATCGCCTGCGCCATCTGCTCCACCACCGCAGGATCAGGGCAGCATAAGGGATTTGACGGAACATTCGTCATATCACTATTCCGCGCCCGAATTCCCCCGAGTTCCAGGGTGAAGCCCCTGAGTACAATCCCCTGTGGCTCCAGGACTTTTCTTGCCACCACGCCGGCCGCCACCCGCGCGGCCGTCTCCCGCGCCGATGACCGCCCCCCGCCACGATGATCAATGTGACCGTACTTTTTTTCGTAGGTAAAATCAGCGTGTCCCGGCCGGTACAGGCTTCGAAGTATCTCGTAAGGGCGGCTGTCCACGTCCCGGTTCATGATCAGGAGGGTCACCGGGGCCCCGGTGGTCCTTCCTTCAAATACCCCCGAGAGAATTTCCACCCGGTCGGGTTCTTTCCTCGCCGTATCAAACCCACGTGCTCCGGGGCGCCGCCGCCCCATTTCACCGGTAAAATCAGATTCGGAAAGCAATAAGCCGGAAGGGCATCCGTCAATGACCGTCCCCACCGCCTTACCGTGGGATTCTCCAAACGTTGTCACACGGAAAAGTTCTCCAATGGTGTTCCCTGCCATAGGCTCATGCTCCCCGGCTCTTCTCAAAGGCGTTCCTGATCTCTTCGGCAACTTCTTCGGGTAACAGCTGCTCGGTATCAACGACAAAATCGGCTGTTTTGGCGTAAATGGGCGTTCTTTCCCGGAGGATACCGCTGATCTCCTCCACGGGATCAACGCCGCGCAGGGAGGGCCTGTGGGAGCCCCTTCCTTCGGCTTTTCTCATTCGTAGTTCGAGGGTCCGCGGTTTGGCCTTGAGCCAGGCGAACCATCCGTTTGCCTTAAGGCTCTTGACATTTTCCGGGTCCATGACAAGCCCGCCGCCTGTGGCAATCACCCCATCATCAAGCCCGGCTAGGGCCTCGACCGCTTTTTGCTCCTCCTCGCGGAAACGGGTCCATCCGTATTGCGATACCAGGGTTATTATGTCTTTCCCGGTTTGTTCCTGCACCATGGCATCCGTGTCGCAAAATACCATGTCAAGCCGGGAAGCCAGGATTTTCCCCACGCACGATTTTCCGCTGCACCGGTAGCCGGTCAACACCAGGTTCATACCATCACCGAAAAAAAGCCGCGGGCCCTTTCACCCACGGCTTGAAATGGTGAAACGAGACACCCATCAAACCAATCTCTTAGCCCGCATTTCTCACGGGTCTTCGTAGCGAGGTGGTGGAGATGCCTGTGGATACAAGACGCGCAAAGAAAAATGGATGAAGGCTCCTTGCAGTACGTAGAAGTCGTTTTTCAAGCGCAACGCAGGAAACATGGGACTCTTCGCCACCACAGTAGATTACCCGTGAGAAATGCGGGTTAGCTCTGTTTAAAAAAAATCCCCGGCAAAGTCAATCAATTAATGGGTTCCCCGGTGTCTTCATGGTATGCATATTGCACAATGCAGCTTGTCGGACTTATAGCACTAAGGATTTATGCACCGGAGGATACCATGAGTGACAGATTTGTGGACACCCGATCCGCTTCTTTTGATCGGGAAACCTATGTGAGGATTCTGATAGCTATTGCCAAGGCAGACAGGGAGAACGGCCCGCGGGAATTCGAATACGTCCGGAAGAAGGCACAGAAACTTGGCGTGGACTATGACCAAGTCCTGGACTCGACGGAGAAGGGCTTTGATATCAAAAAACAGGCCGTGTCCCGTGCTACTGCTCTGGCGGTTCTCCGGGACGCAATCACGCTTGCCTCAATGGACCGTAATTTTTCCCTGCCCGAGCGGGAAAGGATATACACCTTCGCAGCAAAGATTGGTATATCCCGCCGGGACCTGGAGCGCCTTGAAGAATGGCTCGGAGAGTACAGAGACCTCCGCACAAAATGGAACGGCCTCGTGGCCGGGGCTTTTTAAGGATGGAAATCTTCCGTGCAAAAGGCCTTCGTTGATACCGCTCACATAAGAGATATCCTATCCCAGTGTGCCTCTGCACTGCGGCAGGAGGCGGGGTATCTCGACGGTTTTGATCCGTGGTTTTCCCTTGTCCTCTTTCTGGTGATGTCGGCCCTGATGATCTGGCGGCTGGGGGCCATGGAGAGAAAGGGCCTGGAGGGAACGGTTCTCGGGACCCTCATTATGCCCTACGCCTCGGGATTTTCAAACCTCATGTTTGCCTTTGTTCTCGGGAGATCCGGAGGCCCCGGTTCCCTTGTGCTCGAGAACTGCCTGGTCAATAATGTCACCAATTTGACGTTAATCATCGGTCTGTCGGCGCTGATCTGGTCCCTTGCGCTCGGGTCTTCCCCCTCAAGAAAGGCCAGGAAAAGGGCTTCCAGGGAGATGCGTGTCAACTATCTTTCATTGCTCTTCACCCTGACTGCCATGTTTTTTTTTACCGGTGCGCTGTGGGCCCTGGCCAGGGACGGATCAGTTGATTTTTCAGACGGATTGGTACTCGTGGGAATATTTATTTTCTGGCAGGTATTCCACATTTTTGATGTGCTCAAGCACAATGTCCTTCAGAGACGGACCATTCCCAAATCAATCGCCTTTGATATCTTCCTGGTCATTCTTGCCGGCCTGACCATTTACTACAGCATCGACCGCCTGGTGTCCTGGATTCCCCATGGGACCGGCGGGATCATTTCATTCAAGAACCTGGGATGGCTTACCGGCCTTCTTATGGTTTTTCCCAACGCCTTGGTGGCCCTCTACTATGCATGGGCCCGGCGGGCGGATATCGTCCTGAGCTCACAGATTGGAGATGGACACATCTGCATTCCCATGTGCGTAGGTATTTTCGCCCTGTTCAGTCCAATTCAGATCCCGCCCTCTTTCAACACGGGCGTTACGGTTCTGCTTGGCGCAGGTTTCTTCCTTTTTGTTTTTCTTGCCTTTTTCCGTCGAATCCCAAGGCTTGCTGGCCTTCTTCTTATTGCCGCCTATGCCTTCTTCCTCTC
>QMLQ01000272.1 GCA_003646815.1 Deltaproteobacteria bacterium
GGAAAAAAGCTGCAAAAGAAAATCGCGGATTGCTTGGGGCACTCCTGCCTCATCGCCCTAAACGGGAATCTTCTGAAAAACGGCAAAATGTTGTCTTGAAAGGAAAACAACGGCTTGTGTGGACCCTTCGAAAAGGCAAACCCGCCGCCGTCCCGGTCACCGTTGGGGTGACGGACGGCCGGATGACAGAAGTCCTGGCAGGAAACATAAAAGAGGGAATGTCCCTCCTGACCAATATGGTGATTCCAAGAAATGAATAAAGACCACGCCAAAGAAAAACGAAAACCCCTCATGGAACTGAAAGCCGTTAGCAAGGTCTATGGCACTGGGCGAGCATCCATGCAGGCCCTGCGGGGTATTGACCTTCGAATCGGGGACAGCGATTTTATCGCGGTGATGGGGGCGAGCGGTTCAGGGAAATCAACGTGTCTGAATATCCTTGGCTGCCTGGATACGCCCACATCTGGAGCGTACTTGTTCAAAGGTGTCGACGTGGGGGCCCTCAATCGCAACAAGCGCGCGCTCCTGCGCAGATACTTCCTTGGCTTTGTGTTCCAGGGCTATAACCTGCTCGATCGTACTTCCGCCCTTGAAAATGTCGAACTTCCCTTGATCTATCGAGGACTTCATGCCCGGAAAAGGCGCGAAAAAGCCAGGGCTGCGCTTGCAGCAGTCGGGCTGAACGAATGGGAAGGCCATACCCCTGCTGAGCTTTCGGGCGGCCAGCAACAACGGGTGGCGATCGCCCGTGCCATCGTCGCGGACCCTGCGGTCCTGCTGGCCGATGAACCCACCGGGAATCTCGATACGGCCCGGAGTCTTGAAATTATGGATCTTCTTTCCCGTTTGAATCGAGAACGGGGAATAACCATCGTTATGGTAACCCATGAACAGGATATGGCAGAATTTGCAAAGTCGAGGGTCCGTTTTAGGGACGGGCTTATTGCCGACCCCGAACCTGAAGGAGCGAAATAATGCTCTTAAATGCCTTTTTGCTCGCTTTGCGGGAGATTCGCCGGAATATCATGCGCTCCTCTCTCACCTCGCTCGGGATCATTATCGGGGTTGCTGCAGTTATCACCATGGTGACCTTGGGGAGTGGCGCTACTGAGAAGGTGAAGACACAGATCGGCAGCCTCGGGAGCAACCTCCTTCAAATAAGACCGGGACAGGGCTTTCACGGCCCCGGCGGCATTCGGGAGGCGGCAACTCCCTTCGACGTGAAAGACGCGAATGCTATTAAGCGGGAAATTTTAGGGATCGAGGCGGTTGCTCCTACCGCAGAAGCTGCCACTCAGGCAATTTATGGCAACCGGAACTGGTCCACCATGGTCACGGGGAGTACCAACGGGTTCATGGAGGTACGAGACTGGCCTGTTGAAAAGGGGCGGCAATTTAGGGACGGCGAGCTCCGGGGAGGTACGGCAGTTTGTATTCTGGGCAGCACGGTCTCAAGGGAACTTTTCGGCGACGATGAGCCGCTAGGGGAAATTGTCCGTCTCAAGAAACTGGCTTTTCGAGTAATCGGAGTATTCAGAGCAAAAGGACAATCCACCTTCGGCCGAGATCAGGATGACTTTATACTCATTCCGCTTCGTACGTTTCAGCGCCGCATTGCGGGGAACACGGACGTCACAAGTCTCTATGTCTCTGTTCGTGATGGATACTCCATCAACAGGGCCAAACAGGATATGGAAAGGCTCATGCGGGAGCGGCGCCATATCTCTGAAGGAAAGGAAGAGGATTTCCACGTCAGGGATATGCGGGAAATAGCGAATGTCCTGTCCGGGACCACAAAAGTGCTCACGTCTCTGCTCGGCGCGGTTGCGGCTGTAAGCCTTCTTGTGGGTGGCATAGGAATCATGAACATCATGCTGGTTTCTGTGACCGAGAGAACGCGAGAGATTGGTACCCGACTGGCCATCGGGGCACTGGAACGTGAAGTGCTCCTGCAATTCCTGGTGGAAGCCGTGGTCCTTTCTTCATTGGGTGGGGTTATAGGTATCATTCTTGCCCTAGGCATGTCCGCTTGGCTTGCCGGCATTTTATTGGTCCCGTTCGTTTTTAATCCGGATATCGTCGTTCTCGCGTTCGCTTTTTCGGTTGCAGTGGGGATAACTTTCGGCTATTTTCCGGCCCGCAAGGCCGCCCGACTCGACCCTATAGAAGCATTACGACATGAATAGAAGTGGAGGTTAATGATTGAAGCCCTTAAGGTTCCCTTCGTTAGCTCCAAACACCAGGGGAGCGAGTATGACCGAAGTTGATCACAGCAAAAACATTGGCGCCTCCAAATGGATGATCCTGGGAGCCGTGATGACAGGCGTTATCATGGGACCCATCGACGGAAGCATCGTCAACGTGGTACTTCCCTCAATCAGCAGGTCCTTCCAAACGAATTATTCCGTGGTTCAGTGGGTGCCGACCATCTACCTGTTGGCCATCTGTTCGTTCATTCTCGTGTACGGCCGACTTGGCGATATGCTCGGGTACAAGAGGATCTTTCTTACCGGACTCAGCGGTTTCGCGGGGGCATCGCTCCTGTGTGGTCTTTCAACGAGCATCTGGATGCTCATCGTATTCCGGGCGATTCAGGGGTTGACCGTGGCGATGCAGATGGCCATCGGCCTGGCCATCGTCACCGAAGCTTTCCCTCCATATGAGCGGGGCAAGGCCATCGGCATCTACGCCACCGCCATTGCACTTGGGTTGATGGTGGGACCCGTCCTCGGCGGGCTCATAGCCCAGTACCTGAACTGGCGCTTCGTGTTTTATATCAATGCACCGATCGCCGTCATCTCCCTGGTATGGGGATATCGGGTGATTCCCCCGGGAAAAAGAAAACCGGGGCAGCAACTCGACATCTGGGGAGCTGTATTGGCATTTGTTTCCCTTTTCAGCATCCTGCTCTATGCCAACCGCGGCAAAAATTGGGGGTGGTTTTCCCCCCAGTGCCTTACCTTGCTGGGAATCTCGGTGATGTTCGGAGGGCTCTTTTTTTGTGTGGAACGGAAATCAGAGCAACCTATGCTTGATCTCTCTATCTTCAGGAACCGGCGCTTCACCCTTGCCTGTCTCAGTTCGCTTATAAACTTTATGGCCCTTTACACGGTGGTTTTCTTGACTCCCTGGTACCTCTCCGATGCCTTGTACAAACACGTCTTTGCAGTAGGTCTAGTAATGCTAGCCTTTCCACTTGTAACACTTTTTGTCGGCCCATTGAGCGGCAGCCTTTCAGACCGCATCGGATTTCGGGGACTGGCCTTTGCCGGCATGTCCATTCACGCTCTCGGGGTCGTTCTTCTCAGCCGTTTGGATGGTAGCGCTTCCAGCCTCGATGTGGGCTGGCGACTGGCCGTCTGCGGTCTGGGGGCCGGTATGTTCCAGAGCCCGGTCAACAGCGCGGTCATGGGCAGTGCACCTCGAAAATTTCGCGGCATCGCATCGAGCTTTTTGGCTGTGATGCGGAACACGGGAATGGCCTTCGGCATCGCCGTGGCGGGCGCCATCGTGTACAGTCTGGCCCCTTTTACCACATCCGGGCACGCTGGTCCGTTCACAGGCCGGGAACTTTCCCTTTTCCTGAATGGATTGCACTGGGCTTATCTTGCCGGGGCCGGTTTCTCCGTGCTCTCAGCAGGTGCCATCCTTTTAGCCTGGGAGAAAAATTAACAATGTCCGGTTTTTCATTGTTTTGAGGTCAACATCAGGGATATACTCCTCCTGCGAAGGGATATGTGATATCTAATAGGATACTTCCATTCTGGGGATTAAAAATATGCAAAGTCCAAATGAACTGATACCTCAACTTCACGATCTTTTCTACCCAAAATCAGTAGCCATCGTGGGTGTGCCCAGAGGGATGAAGATGGGAAAGCTCTTTCTCATGGCCCTCCAGGATCAGCATTATTCCGGTCACATCTATCCTGTCCAC
>QMLQ01000273.1 GCA_003646815.1 Deltaproteobacteria bacterium
GGAATCTTGGTTTGGCCTTCGTTTGCCGTCAGGTCGTCTTTTTTTTCATCCATGGTCTATTCTCTCCGCAGAGATCAATTATTTTACTGGAAATATTCGCTGCAGATTCTTGCTGAAAGTGCCGGCCCACGAAGCCTGGGCCATTGTCACTGTTCATCGAGATGCTCCTCTTCGTTCATTCCTGCTCATTCGTACAAATCCGCAGCGTCTCGATTACCTTTTTCAATATAGACACTGGTTCCCCGATATGCAAGCTTCATGTGGAAACCCTGGATCAGAACTATTTCTATTGACTCATATCCTATGGGTCTATTATATTATCAGATTCAAAGGGATAAGGCCAAAATCAACTTCGCCCAATTCTTCATATTTCACGCTTCCCGTCCCGGTTGAGTTGAAAACGGCCCAATATTTCGGCCAATCGTTCGAACAACGCAGGCGATTACGCCGCGTGTGTTTGAAGGTTTTTTCATAAATGGCCTTCAGCCTCATTACCTGAGCACCCAAAATGGCGGTCAAAGCAATGCTTTCACGGTTGGAAATACGACTCAAACAGGAACTGATGGATGCCGAAGGAGAATCTATTCGGCGAAAAGCAAAAGAGTACTTCGCACTGGAAGTTGAGGATATCCGCGTCATCAGGGTTCTCACCATGGAAACTTCTCTGCCCCATGAGCACCTGGAACTTGTTCGTACCGAGCTTTTTACCAACCCCGTCACAGAAATCTCTTCCTACAAACCCCTTGCTCAACAGTTTGACTGGCTTATCTGGGTGGGGTTTCGTCCAGGTGTCCGGGACACTGCCGGCAGCACCGCCGTGGAGGCAATTGAAGACCTCCTCCAGGTGAAACTCTCCCACGACGAAGCGGTCTACACCTCCAGGTCCTATGAAATCAGGGGGAACCTTTCCCGGGAAGACGCTGAAACAATCGCCAGGGAACTCCTTGCAAATGGTATTATCCAGCAATGGAAGATATATGGCAGAAATGAATGGTCCCCGGATGAGGGGATCGGGTTTCCAATACCCAAGGTCATTCTTGATCACGAACCCCGCGTAACTACCATTTCCATTGAAAGCAATGAAACCCTGAGAAAACTTTCTGAAGAACGGAATCTGGCACTCCATGAAAAAGATATCCCGGTTATAAGGGAGTATTTTCTCCGGGAAGATGTCCGGGAGGAAAGGAAAAAGGTGGGGCTTGATGTCCCCACTGACGTAGAATTGGAATATATTTCACAGGCAAGAAGTGACCATTGCAATCACAATACATTCAAAGGTCTTTTCCATTACCATGACCTGGATACCGGCTCTCGGGAAACCGTGGACAATCTTTTCAAGACCTGCATTGAACAGCCTACCCTCGATATCCAGTCAAAAACGGATTGGGTCATATCCGTCCTTTGGGACAATGCAGGAGTCGCGAGGTTTGATGAGGATCATTATTATGCCATTACCGGTGAAACGCACAACAGCCCTTCCAATATGGAGGCATACGGGGGAGCAATAACAGGCATTGTGGGAATATATCGTGATCCCATGGGAACAGGAAAAGGGGCAAAGCTGATCCTGGGACTCTACGGATACTGTGTTGGGCCACGGGATTACAACAAGGAACTGAAGCCCCATCTTCATCCCCGAAGACTCCTGGACGGCATTATTGAAGGAGTTCGGGACGGAGGAAATAAGAGCGGCATTCCCACAGGATATGGGCTTCTCCTTTTTGATGAAAGCTATATCGGCAAATGCCTTGTCTTTGTCACTGCTCTCGGTCTCATGCCCGCCAAGGTGGGAAACCTGTCTTCACATGAGAAAAAAACACACCCCGGCGACCTGATCGTCATGGCCGGTGGCCGGGTTGGAAAAGACGGCATTCACGGGGTTACCGCCGCCTCGGAGACTTTCACCGAACATACTCCGGCCGGCCACGTGCAAATCGGAGACCCTTACACCCAGAAAAAAATGCATGATTTTCTCCTGGAGGCCCGGGACGAGGGGTTGATCGAGTTTATTACCGACAACGGCGGGGGAGGCCTCTCCTCATCGGTTGGCGAATCGGCACGATTCAGTAATGGATGCCGGGTTGATCTTGACAAGGTTCCCCTGAAGTATGACGGCTTGGACCAATGGGAAATCTGGGTATCAGAATCCCAGGAAAGAATGACCATCGCGGTCAACCCGAACAATATCGAACGGTTCATGGAACTCTCGAAGATGCATTCAGTGGAGAGCACGGTGATTGGCGAATACAATGACAGCGGCTTCCTTGAGCTGGATTACAAGGGAAAACCATGTGCCTATGTTCGAATGGACCTGCTGGAATCCGACTTTCCCCAATGGGATTTCGAAGCGGAATGGACTTCCCCCCAGCGAAGGGGACTCAGTGAACCCGTCATCAGCGAGCCATCCCAACAGGGCAACCTCTTGAAGACTGTACTTGGCCGGCCGAATATCTGTGCCAGGAACTGGATTCAAAGGCAATATGACCATGAAGTACAGGGCGGCAGCGTCATCAAACCGCTCGTGGGGAAAGGGAGGGATCTCCCGAGTGACGCGTGCGTGATAAGGCCTGTTCTTGAATCCAGAAGAGGGATTGCGGTGGCTCAGGCATTTAATCCTTTTTACTCAAAGATCGACACCTACCACATGGTCGCCGCAACCATTGACGAGGCCGTTCGAAAAGTCCTGGCAGTGGGAGGATCACCGGAGCACCTCGGGGGAGTGGACAATTTTTGCTGGCCCACCATTCAATATCACCCTGTCCGGAATCCCGATGGAAAATATAAGGCCGCCCAACTTGTTCGTGCCAACTGGGCGCTCCGTGACTACTGCAAGGCCTTCGGTATCCCCCTCCTTTCGGGAAAGGACAGCATGTATATTGACGGCAACCTTGAGGGTCCTTTTGGAGAACGCAGGAAAGTTTCAGGCCTGCCCACACTCCTCTTTACCGTCAGCAGCGTCATTGAGGACATTCACGCGTGCCTCACCATGGATGCCAAATTTCCGGGTGACCTTGTCTATGTTCTTGGAGAGACCCGCGACGAACTGGGGGGAAGCGAGTATTACCAGATGATGGGAGAAACAGGACTCAACGTCCCCAGAGTAGACGCGGGGGCCGTGTTTCCCCTGTACCAGGCCCTCGGAAAAGCGGTATGTGAAGGGCTTCTCACCTCCTGCCACGCGGTGACCAGGGGAGGACTTGCCGTTCACCTGGCCCTGGTGGCCATGGGAGGCGATCTGGGCATGGACCTCCACGTGGAAGACATTCCCACCACAGCCGGGATGAGTCCCACCGTGGCCCTTTATTCGGAGACCTGTGGACGATTTGTAGTTACCATAGATCCTGCTAGAAAAGCAGCATTCGAAGCCCATTTTGCGGGGATGACTCTCTCAAATATCGGCATGGTAACGGAAACACGCCGCTTCATTTTTAGGGATTCCCTGGGGGGGCCCTTCATTGATGAAAGCATCCCGGACCTGAAACAATCCTGGCAAAGACCGTTTGGAGACCTGCTATGAACCAGATCAAAGCATTGATATTCACCGGCTATGGTCTGAACTGTGACTATGAAACGCAATATGGGCTCAATTTGGCGGGGGCGGAACCGCATCGGGTGCACATAAACCGGATCATCTATGACAATGCGATCCAACTGGAGGATTACCATATCCTGGTCTTCGGGGGAGGATTCAGCTGGGGCGACGATCACGGCGCCGGCGTGGTCATGGCTGCAAAAATAAAACGCCGGCTCGGGGATCAACTGGTCCGATTCGTTGAGTCCGGCAAGCTCATTTTAGGAATATGCAACGGGTTTCAATGCCTGGTAAACCTCGGACTGCTCCCTGCCTTGAACAACAGATATGATGAACGTTGCGTTGCACTTACCTACAATGATACAGGAAATTTCATAGATACCTGGGTAACCTTAAA
>QMLQ01000274.1 GCA_003646815.1 Deltaproteobacteria bacterium
AATCTGGAGCGGCAGGACTCTTGGAGAAAGAAATTTCTTGATGTACACGGTTGTCATACCCCACAATGCACCGGCTACCAGCGCCATCAGATCGCCGGGAAGATATTCTGTGGAAAGGGACCCCATCTTCCGGGAAAACAGGGTCACGATACCGAAAAAGGCGATGGCAAGACCAGATACTTTCCAGGAATTGAGGTGATCGCCCTCCAGGAAGCAATGAGCCCCGAGGGCGGCGAAAAATGGGGCCGTATAAACCAGCACATAGACCCTGGAGGCAAGGGTGAATGCAAGCCCCTCGTAGATAAGGCCGAATTCCACGCCGAAAAGAACCCCTACCACTATGCCGTGAGCAAGAATGGCCCTGCTCGGGAAAACTTCCATGCCCTTAATTTTCATCCAGATGAACAGTCCAATACTCGCCACCAGGGACCGCACGCCCGCCATGAACAGGGGCGCCATGTCCCTTGCCGCGATCTTGATGGAGGCCATGTTCCCGCCCCAGATCAATGCCAGGATTACAAGGATAGCGACTGGTTGCCAGTGAAGCCGGGGTTCTTCCATGGAGCACCGTTTAACGCCACGTAATTTCCGGTTCGTTTCTCCGGGGAAGTCGGTAGTAGGAGTATTTGGGATACCCAATCATTATTGACCCGAAGCAGGTGTCTCCCTCTGGAAGGCCCAGAGCCTCCTGCATGGGAGGCCACATGGTTGCGGCGGTGTTAAAATACCCGGCCCAGCAGGCGCCCAGGCCGAAGGAAGGGGCGGCCAAATCCAGATAGGAAATGGCAATGGTGCAGGCCGCCGGAGCAGCTGGATTGTTTTTCGGCGCATGGGTGACAATCACGTGGGGTGCGTTGCGGCAGATGGGATCCATGCCCGCTTCCCATCCCTTAACCACGCGATCCATGTGAAAAGACATTGCCAATTCATTTTGCTCCTTGAGAAGAAATCTCATCCAGTCCACCACCAGGCCGGCAAGCTTCTGCACTTCTTCACGGTCATAAATGATGTGCCATCTCACCGGCTGAGTGTTGTGGCCGGAGGGCGCATACCGCGCGATATCAATCAGCTTCGTGATTGTTTCCCGGTCCACCGGTTCCTTTTTATAGGTGCGGATGGATCTCCTTGAGCGGAGAACATGTTCCACTTGCTCGGGAGAGAGCAGAAGTTCCTTTTGTACGGGCGGGCATTCTTCGGGGGTCATGGCCGTATGGGAAAGGGCACCATACGGACAGACCGCAACGCAGTGACCGCAGCGGATACAGTATTCCTCAGCATGACTGACCGGTACAGGTGGGGTGTTGGTGTCTTTCATCAGGATGATCCCCGTGGGGCATTCCTCTACACAGATATTGTCCTTCTTGCACTTTTCATGATCCACCACAAATAAGCTCATCATTCTCTCCCATTTTTTTTGGCTTTGGTCGAACCGAAGACAACTCTCTCTTGACAAGACCTCAGATTATGACATTCTATATAACAACAAAAGAGCAAGAGGGGGCAAGATGAAAATATCCACAAAGATATGCACGGGTCTGCTGGTCGGTTCCTCGTTTCTCTTTGGGGACATTGGGCAGGTTAAGGCTCAACCATTCGGCATCTCACAACAAAAAGCACCAGTACAACCGGTTATTCAATGTCTGGCCAGTGTGGGAGGAAGATTCGCATTTGGACAAATATCTGATTCCTCAAAGGATAAATTCATGCTGGACACCATGACCGGACGTCTCTGGAGGATATCAGAGAGCGGGGAGATCGGGATCTTCCTGTCCCCTGTCCCCTACCGGACCAAAGAGGGAAAATGCACTTTCCTGCCGGATAACGCACCGACCCCAAAGAACAAATAGCTGGCGCTCCTATGATGACGGTTCACGAACTGAATAAACGACAAGAGAGCGCGGCATTCATCTGGAAGCTCTTTCTTGCATTTTTGCGGCTCGGTCTCACCGCATTCGGCGGCCCGGCAATGGTGGCGTATATCAGGGACCTGGCAGTCAAACAAAAGGGGTGGCTCTCGGATGACTCGTTCAAGGACGGGGTGGCCCTGTGCCAGACCATCCCCGGTGCAACAGCCATGCAGGCGGCTGCCTATGCCGGCCTTCGAGCCGGGGGTCCCCTGGGCGCTGTCGCGACATACATTGGGTTTGGATTGCCTTCCTTCGTGTTAATGGTCTTCCTCTCCGCTCTTTACGGCAAAGCCCATGATCTGCCCGCGGTTGTATCCCTTTTTACCGGCCTCCAGGTGATCGTGGTTGCGCTCGTGGCAAACGCCACATTCAATTTTGGCCGCCGGTCCATCAAAAAATGGCAGGATGTCCTGCTGGGTTTGGGTGCTGCAGGGTTCCTGGTCGTCGGGGGAAGCCCCATTGTCGCGATTATTTCTTCCGCACTCCTGGGTCTGATCCTCTATTTGAAACTGGATCTCACGAAGGCCGTCCACACTACCAGCCTTCAGGGAAACGTCTGGTCCATGTTGCGTCCGGCCGTTGTCATGATCATGCTCCTGGCATTGGGCCTGGCGGTCCTGTTTTTCCTGCAGAGGAGGCTTTTTGATCTCGCCACGTTGATGCTCAAGGTGGATCTTTTTGCGTTCGGAGGCGGGTATGCCTCAGTCCCACTCATGCTTCACGAGGTGGTTGGCGTCCGGCACTGGATGGACAGCAGGGTATTCATGGACGGCATTGCCCTGGGGCAGATCACCCCGGGGCCCATCGTGATTACTGCGACATTCGTAGGGTATCTCCTTGCAGGTATCCCCGGCGCCATCGTGGGCACCGCCAGTGTTTTCACGCCGTCGCTCATCATCCTGACGATCGTCGTTCCTTATTTTGATCGCCTCCAGCACAATCCCTTCATCCAGCGTGGTCTTCGGGGGGCCCTGGTTTCCTTTGTGGGCCTCCTGCTGGCCGTTGCCATCCGGTTTGGTCTCGCGGCCCAGTGGAGTGTCCTCTCGGTCATTATCGCCTTAGCCGCTTTTGTCGCGTTTCGACTGAAAGTGGACATCCTGTGGGTCGTGCTGGCGGGCGCGGGCATCTCGGCGCTCGTGTTGTAAGGGAGACAGGATACCAGGATAAACAAGATGCAGTTTCAATACTTGATCATAAAGTGGCTCGGATGAAAGTTTTCAAAAGAGGAAATAAATGAAATATCCCTTTGACAAAACGCAGGCGCAGGAGGTCCTCGAAAAGAAACGGAAAGCCCTCGGGAGGGGTCTCTCTTATGCCGAGAAGATCCTCTTTCTGCACCAGGCGGGGAACGGGATAGACAGGACGCCTCTCCGGGGAAAAGAACAGATGAGCATGATCCCCGACCGGGTGGCAATGCAGGATGCCACCGCACAGATGGCCATGCTCCAGTTCATACAGGTCGGACGGCATCAAACCGCCGTGCCGGCTACCATTCACTGCGATCATTTATTACGGGCTCGTGAAGGGGCGGAGGCTGACTTGAAAAATGCCCTGACAACAAACAGGGAAGTCTATGAATTCCTTTCCTCGGCCGCCGGACGCTATGGGATCGGGTTTTGGGGTCCGGGTTCCGGGATTATCCACCAGGTGCTTTTTGAAAACTACGCAATTCCTGGGGCAATGATGATCGGGACCGATTCCCATACGCCCAATGCGGGAGGAATGGGCATGATTGCTATGGGGGTGGGCGGGGCAGACGCGGCCGAGGTGATGGCAGGTTTGCCATGGGAGACCACCATGCCCAAAATTGTAGGGGTCAGCCTCCGGGGCCGTCTTCATGGATGGGCTTCGGCAAAAGACATTATTTTCGAGATGCTTCGGCGATTCACGGTAAAAGGAGGGACCGGGAAAATCTTTGAATATTTCGGTGATGGTGCGGAAAATCTTTCCGCCACCCAGAAGGCTACCATTACCAACATGGGGGCCGA
>QMLQ01000275.1 GCA_003646815.1 Deltaproteobacteria bacterium
ATCTTTATGACGCGGTACATGCGGTGTGTATCAGTATGGGGGCCGGAAAAAATAACGCTCAACAGCAGAAGAATTGCAGTTATCCAAAGTAATATGAAGAAGGTTTTGGGAATGGTACTGATCTGATAATCACCGATGAAGATATGTGAAAGAAGCAACAGCCCGCAAAGACGGATGGACCATTCCAGAAGGCCACGATTTGGAAGGAAGAAAAAAAAGAGAACACCGGCGAGAGAAATTGCCAGCAACAGCCGGTTAAGGAGTATGTCTCTCAACGTACGCCGATGCATGAAATTCATTCCTTATCGCCCCCTATCCAAAACCATTACCTTATCCAATCAAGGGGGTTTTCAGTCGGGGTTGGTATTTCCCCATGATTATCTATGAAGATGCGGTGCCAGATGGCGAATTGCATCAGGCACCAGATTGCCCTGGTTCCATGCCCTCCACGACGCTGAAAATGAAAAAGGTTTTTCAAGGTTTCAGGATTAAACCATGTTTTTATTGCTCTGTTTCCAAGAAGTTTTTCCTCAAGGTCATTTAGAAACCTATTTGAAAGGTAATCTCCTACTGGTACATGAAAACCGGTCTTTTTCCTCCACAAATGATTCTTGGGGACATGCTTTTCAGCCCAGCGTCTCAGGAAGAGTTTTCCATAATGTGATTTTATTTTCAAGTGGTCCGGCAATGAGAGCCCAAAATCTACAATACGATGATCAAGGAACGGTACCCTGCCTTCTACTCCAAAGCTCATGAGCATTCGATCCACCTTGACGAGGAGATTGTCCGGGAGGGCGGTCACCATATCCACACATTGGCTTTTTTTCACGTCGGACCATGTTGCGGGGCAGAACTGCCATGCATGGAGAAACGGTTTTCGAAAATCATCATGGTTTTCCCGCAGTCGTGAAGCGAAGAGGCCCCTTGTCCAGCGAGGTTTTATCTGGCTCCTGGTCCTGAACCCTCCTGAACCCGGCGACAGGAGATTTTTCAGCCATTTTTCTACCGGGGATTTCTTATATCGCCCGTACCCGGCAAAAACTTCATCGCCTCCTTCACCGGTGAAGACGACCTTTAGTTCCTTTGAAGCCCTTTCGGCCAAAAACGAGGTGGGTAAGCATGCATAATCGCGCATAAGGTCATCTGTTGCCCAGATGACATGGGGGAGGCGCTTGAAAAGCAGATTCTTATTAAGGGTGATCGGTTCGTGATCCGTGTTGAACTGGTGAGCAATGAACCGGGCAGGCTCCAGCTCGTCCTTCATGGTAGCATCCTTAAATCCTACTGAGAACGTGCGGATCGGCCTTTTCTGGAATCTATGGAGCATGGCCAGTACTACTGCTGAATCCACCCCCCCGGAGAGGAAAAGCCCATAGGGCACGTCTGAACGGATGTGTTCTCGCATCACCTGTTCAAAAAGTGGCTCAAATTCTTCCTGTGCTTCTTCAAAGGTATAATTCTTGGGTTGTACCGAGAGGGGAGTCCAGTATTGCCGATGGGAAATAGCGAGGTCCCTGTCAATGGTGATGATTTCTCCGGGCAGAACACGGTAGATTTCCTTGACGATGGTTTCTCTACCGGTATTGAACTGGTTGTGAAAAAACTGGCTCAAGGCCTCCGGATTCATTTCGGGAGCATGATCCAGGATCGGGAGAAGGGCCTTTATTTCGGAGGCAAACGCAATTTTATCGGGGGAGACAGTATAAAACAATGGCTTGATACCAAGACGGTCTCTCACCAGAAGGGTATTTTTCAATGCCCTGTCGAACAGTGAGAAGGCAAACATGCCATGCAGTTCTTCCACGAAATGTGCCCCGTATGTGGAATAGGTGTGGAGAATGGTCTCACTGTCAGATCGAGTTTTAAAGCGGCAGCCTTTTTGAAGAAGTTCCTTGCGGAGTTCAACGTAATTATAGATCTCTCCATTTGCCGCGAGAGCCATATTGCCGTCAAGGCTCACAATGGGCTGGTCACCGCTTTCCAGGTCAATGATGGAAAGACGGGTGTGAGTCAGTCCCACCTTTTCATGAATATAGTAACCCGTGTTGTCAGGGCCACGGTGCTGGAGCTTTGCGGCCATCAACTGGAGTTCCTTTTCCTGCACGGGCGAATGCCTATTGACTATTCCTGCAATACCGCACATATCGTGTTCCCTAGTCTAGAACAAATCTGAACTCAAAAGGAACGGAAACGTTCTTTTGAGATCGCATGAAATGTAAAATTACAAAATCCCAATGTCAAATCAATGCCAAATATCAAATGCCCAAATGAAAGCAAAGTTCGTGCTGCAGTGCGTTGGTCTTTGCCCCGTTCCTGTCTCAGGCAGGTGAGTTGGATACCTTTTGTCATTTTTCAAGCGCAACGCAGGAGCCATGTGGCTTTCCTCCGTCACCGTAGATTGCCCGTGAGAAATGCGGGCTAAACTTGAACCTTGGGGCTGCGCAGTTGCCAGGACTTTTCATAACACCCATTCTCAAGGGAGTAAAGGAGAAGCTGGTTGGGATTTATAGGACCTGGTGATATACCGCAAGATTTCCTTTGACCATGTTTTCGATTGAGAAATGCGAGAAGACCCTTTCACGTCCGGCCTGACCGATTGCCGCTGCTTTGCCCGGATCAGCGAGCAAGGAAATCACTGCATCTGCAATCCCGTCCGTATCACCGGGTTCGAGGAGATACCCGTTCTCACCGTTTCGTACTATTTCAGGGATTCCTCCTGCGTTTGTTGCGACAATCGGGATGCCCGCCGCTGATGCCTCCAGGAGGGCAACACCCAGACCTTCCATTGTTGCAGGGTGCACAACGAGGGAAAGGCAGGGGAGAATTCGTTCAAGGTCGGCCCGAAACCCTTCAAAGGAAAAATTGCCGGTAAGACCAAGTTTCTTGCACAGCCACTTCAAATCCTTTTCCAGTGGCCCCTGACCAAAAAACAAGAAATGCGTTTCAGGGCAAACCGTTAGAATTCTTGGTGCGGCATTAATAAGATACCTGTGCCCTTTTCTTGGAATCAACTGGGCGATCACCGCGACAGCTTTCTTGGCTGAATCCAGGCCGAATTCTTTCAAGAACCATTCCCTTTCACAAGGGCGTTGATAAGGGGTCGGGTCTACGGCGCTTGGAACATATACCAGCTTTTGGCGCGGGATCCCTTCCGCCAGGAGGACCCGGCGTATCCCTTCAGAAATGGTGATGATTCGAGTATAAGGGTTGTATTTCATTCGGGCCAGAAATGGTGCTTCAGGATTGTCCACTCTCCTGGTGATGACCGCTTTAGTCCCGCACATTTTTGCCGCTAAACCTCCCCAGAGGTCTGCACCTCTTCTGCTGTGCACATGCACCAGGTGAGGCCTTTCTTTTTTAATGATGCGCAGGAGCGAAATCAGGATCCGCGGGTCCATGTCTCCCTGCATTGAGACCTGGTGAACCGTTGAGAAAGGGTTTGACCTTGCGGCTATGGCGCTTTCCCTGGCACACACCAGGCTGTTGCTGCAGCCTGCCTTTGCCAGGCCTTTCATGAGGTAAAGGACCTGCAGGGGTCCGCCGTAGAGATTTCGTCCGGTTTCTATGTGGAGAATATGCATCATTCTTCTTTTCTTGACAGGATTGACTTGATCGGTTCGCTGCTGATCAGGCTGTAAGGTTGATACGTTGATCCTGGATTATTCCTTCTGTCCTGTTATCCTGTCAAAAATGTTCTCTCCCGTCTATATCAGGCTTTGTGATGCAGCCAGCACGTCCTGTACGCCGATACTCTTCATGCACGTATAGTCACCATTGCAGGTAGGACTTCGTTTGCAGGGGGAGCATGGCAACTTGTTGTAGAGGACAACAGCTTTCTGATTCTGTGAGTAAAGATATGGGCATGTGGCACCGAAAAGGGCCAC
>QMLQ01000276.1 GCA_003646815.1 Deltaproteobacteria bacterium
CCTTTAAGGTACTAAATTTTGTTGGCTGCTACTTTGGCCTCGATATCCTTTTTGAGGGCCTTCTTGTCTATTTTGCCGGAGTCTCCCACCGTGGGAAGTGCATCCATAACGGCCAGTTTTTCGGGGAGCTTGAACATGGCCAGGTTTTTGCTTTTCAGGAATTCCACCATCTCCTCGAAGGTGAACGATTGCCCTGCCTTCGGGATAACACACGCACAGCACCGTTCTCCCATCTCCCGGTCGGGATATCCCACGATGGCAACAGAGGCAACCTTAGGGTGCTCGTTGAGGAGCCCTTCGATTTCAGCCGGGTAGATATTCTGGCCGCCCCTGATGATCATGTCCTTGGCGCGTCCCAGGATCCAGAGACAGCCCTGATCAAACTTGACAATGTCTCCGGTAGTGGTCCACCCGTCCGGGTCAAAGACGGTGGCAGTCAGTTCCTCGTCCCGGTAATAGCCTGCGGGAGCATGCGGGCCCCTGAAGTAGAGGGTTCCGGGTTCCCCGGGCGGGACCTCTTTACCGTCCTCGCCCAAAAGGCGAACTTTGTTTCCGGGGAGCATGCGGCCCACGGTGCGGCGCCGGAGTTCTGTTGAATCTTCCACCCGGCATCCTGAAACGGAGCCCATGTCCTGTGTCCCGAGATCACTGGTGATCACGGCGCCGAATGCCTTTTCAGCTTCCTCGGCAACCTGCGGTGAAAGATATCCGCCCGCAGAGCGGATGAACCTGAGCGAACTCAAGTCATACTTGGAAGGGTCCGCTTCCAGCATCCTGACAAGGTGGGTGGGTACCACCCCAATGGCAGTGGCCTTTTCTTTTTCAATCAGCGCGAGCGCTCCTTCAGGGGAAAATTCCTCCAGCATGACCGTTTTGGCACCTGCCAGGGGTGCGGCAAAGTAGGTAAGGGTTCCTGCAGCACCGCCTGCGTGGGGAGCGATTGCCATGGTGGTGTCTTCCTTTGTGAGACTCCAGATGTCCACTCTTGCCTTGGACGTGCAGACCCTGGGCGCGATGGGCCATTCAACCAGCTTCGGAAGGCCCGTGGTCCCGGTGGTGCTGGTGAGAAGTCCTACGTTCCAGATGGGATCGAGTCTCCGTTCGGCAAGAACTCCTTCATCAATGGGCTTTTGGGACCGCGCCTGGGCCATCTGCGTCAAAGAATAAGTTTGCTCAGGAGCGGAGGACGGTACCTGGTCGTCAAAGAGGAAAATGTATTTGAGATGCGCGAACTGTTCCTTGAGCCCCTTGTACATCTCCAGGTAGTCGAATTTTCGGTAGATGTGGGGAATAATGACCGCAGTGGCCTCGGTCCTTTCGGCCATGTACTCCAGTTCCCGCTGTCGGAGGTAAGGATACACGGTCAGGGAGATCAGGCCCGCCCGCTCGCAGGCAATGCGGGCCAGGAACCCGTACACGCTGTTCGGGGACTGGATTATGACCCGTGAGAATTTTTCAAGGCCCATCTCAACCCATGAAGCGGCCATGGCATCCACCAGCTGCTTTGCCCCCGCCCAGGTGAGGCGATATTTGGAATCAACCAGGGCCTCCCGATCGCCGTTTTCACGGGCATTGCGGTCCCAGAAATCATAGAACGTTTCCTGGGTCCAGTAGCCGTCCCTCAAGAATTCCTCCACCATTTCTTTCTTATAACGAATCGGTTTCACAGATCATTCCTCCTCTTATTTCGAATCTCTGGCCTTGATGCTGGCCTTGAACTGCTCCCAGAAATCTTTGTCCGTATCCTGCCATGCGGCACCCCACCTCCGTTCAAAATAAGAAGTGGGCAGCTTGCGCTGCCAGGCTTCCCATGGGTCTTTCTTCGCCGCCTTGGCCTTGAGCACGTCCACCAGGAAGTCCGCGATCCTGGCTATTTCCTCCTTGGGAATGTAGCTTGCGGCTCCTTCCTTGATAGACTTGACGAGATTGTCCGGCGTAAAGGCGTGGGCGGTGAGCATCACCGCCGGGATCCCTTTCTTGATGGCTATTTCCAGGAGACCGTATCCGTCAACCCCCATGATGTCCAGGATGGCGATATCAAAATCCTGGGATTCAAGCAGTTCCCTGGCATCATTGAAAGTTGCGGCCTTTACGGTGTCACACATGAATAGCAGCTCTTCCAAGGTTGCCAGCACGTCGGCCTCGTCATCAACGAGGAGGACCCTTTTCCCTTCCAGCATTTTATCATCTGACATGATCATGTCTCCTGTATATATCTCTTACTCTAATCCCAGTTCCGACCATCGGCCCTTGATTTTCTCAACCAATTCAGAATCGAGTTCAATTGGAATGGGTTTTTCCTTCCAGTCATACGGGATGGTGGCATCAAGCAGGAGCCTGCCGGTGATCCACCTGGCATCCAGAGGCAGGGATGGGTCGAGCGGCGTTGATCTGCCCCGCTTGATAACCTGGGACCGGTTCGGCTGGAACCTGAAGCTCAGGGCGTAGAGAACCCGGGGGATGTCCCAGGGGTCGATGTCCTCATCCACCACGATCACGGTTTTGAGACCGTAAGCCCCCATTTCCGTTGAAATGGCGGCGGTAAGGACCTGGTCGGCATGGCCGGGATACATCTGCTTCATGGAGATGATGGCCAGGAAGCGTCCGGATCCCTCCGGCGGGCAATACACCGCCTTGATACCCGGTATCTTCATGGCCACGAGCTGCTGCCAAAGGGTCGCGCCGTAAGTAAGGGCCATGGTCATGTGGGTATCCGTGACGGCCCTGCCCACTGTTGTTCCCCAGAATACAGGGTTGTTGCGGTGGGTGATACATTTTACATCAATATAGTTCCTGGGATCCGTTCCCACGCCGGAATAGTACCCGGTGTATTCCCCAAAAGGGCCTTCTTCCATGAACTTATCCGCGTCTACTTCCCCTTCTACAACGATTTCCGCAGTGGCCGGAACCGGGAGATCGTTGGTTTCGGCCTTAACCACTTCGATGGGTTCACCGCGTATGGAGCCGGCAAAATCGTATTCCGATTCAAAGGCGGAGAGCCGGGACGCACCCATGAGAAAGAGGAGCGGATCGCATCCCACCACCACGCAGACCGGCATGGGTTTGCCCATGGCCTGGTATTTCTTGAGCATGATGTCTGAATGCTTCCCTTTGATGAACTGGGTGCCAAGATGATTTTTGTCGAGCAATTGCAACCGGTAGGTTCCCAGGTTCACCCAGCCCGTATCAGGGTCTTTGGTTACCACGAAATGGGCGGTTCCAAAGTAACGGCCGCCATCCAGAGGATAATATTTTGGAACCGGGAACTTGAAAAGGTCTATGTCATCCCCCGTTAGGATATTTTCCTTACAAGGGCCGGTTTCGACAAACTTTGGGGGGATTGCATTTTCGTGCTTGTCCACCCACACCTGCATGAGGTCCACAAGGGTAGATTCCCTTGGCTCACCCATAATCAGGGACAATCTCTGGGTTGTGGTGCACACACTGGTGATGACCGGGGAGTCATAATCCTTTACGTTTTCGAACAAGAGGGCAGGGCCCTGTTGTTCCTCGTTCAGTTTGGCAATGTGGGAAAGTTCCAGGTCCCAGTCCACTTCAGCCTTGATCCTCTTGAGCATACCTTCCGATTCCGCCTGGGCGATAAAATCTCTCATACTTTTCATAACTCCATACCTCCTTAATTAAATTAACTTAAAAACTCAATATACAGGGGCGGCAGTCCAAAGACAGTCTCATGGGAAAACAGGCTCATCGGGCTAAAAGGTGTCTCACGCCCGTTCTCTCCGTTCACTAGAGGCACAGAAAAACCAGAGAAAGGTATTTCCATTTTTTTAACTTTGTTGCCTCTGCGTCTCTGTGTGAGATATTGTTTTTGGTCCTTTGATTGATGAGCTATCCTACGA
>QMLQ01000277.1 GCA_003646815.1 Deltaproteobacteria bacterium
CCATCAACTCCTTTGGCAGGGATATACGGAGTTTCGGTTCATGTGCCTTGGGTTCGCGTTGACGGAGGGCACATAGTGTCCAGTTCTATTTTACGGGTAAAGGGCAGGGCTAGTTCCTATAAATCCCTGGGGAATATGGAAACAGCGGCCTTTTTCAACCGATTCAGTTCCTTTTCACAGGTGAGATCGTAGTGGATGGGAGTGATGGAAACCCACCCCTCCCGGAGGGCAAGACCGTCTGTGTCCGGAGTACCGTTATCCATTGGAATTTCCCCGGAAAGCCAGTAGTAAACGTTTCCTCTGGGATCCACGCGGCGCTCGTATTTCTCTACATACCTGGACATGCCCTGCCGAGTAAAACGTACTCCCTTGATCCGGCCGGTAGGGCATGAGGGAATATTCACATTTAGGGCGGTTCCATCTCTGAGCCCGTGACGGCCAAGAAAATCCACGATATGTTTGCTGAACCGGGCAGCAAAAGTAAAATCCGGATTTTCCCGCGTATCGAGAGAGATGGCCGCTGAGCGTATCCCCATAAAAGCGCCTTCAGTAGCTGCTGAAACGGTTCCTGAATAGAGGATGTCAACGCCTGTATTTGATCCCAGGTTTATACCCGACAGGATAACATCGGGAGGCTGATCAAGCAGCTCCTGGAGGGCTATTTTTACACAATCCGCCGGGGTCCCGGAAACGGCATATCCGTAAAAACGGCTTTCTTTTCGGACCTTTTTCACCCGCAGTGGCCTTGAAAGACTGATGGCGTGACCCACCGCGCTCATTTCCACCTCGGGGGCAACAATATCGACAGGGAAATCGCTCGAAAGGGCGCGGTAAAGCGCGTGCAACCCGGGGGCATGAATTCCATCGTCATTGGTCAGGAGGATTCTCATTGCTTCAATCTTCACTCTTCTGTATATTCATCTTGACAGAGGTACCGTGTAATTATTAATACCATGCAAGGAAAAGTCAAACCGTAACTGCGCTCGGGCAACAGGTGCTGATTTTCGGCTGGTGGAAGTTATTGTGCTGCCCACAGCTAACGTCTTCATCCGTAACTCGATGATTTGTGAATGGATACTTGCCAAATCGTTATTCACGGGAGAGATGACATGAATAGAAAGGACTCAAGCGGATCAAAACGCGTCTGGTGGTGGTTGTTGCTTTTCCTGGTGCTTGGCGCCTTGATCGGATACCTGCTGCGGGGAGACCTGGGAAAGGAATCTGAAAAATCCGTGATCCCGGAAAAGGCGCTCCCGGGGGCTGAGAAAGCAACCTCTCTTGAAAAAGAGGCGGAAACCGGGCCTGAGGCGCAGGAGTCCACTGAAGAGCCTTTGCAAAAGCCCTCTGTTTCGGTGAACCCTGTTGTGAAAAAGGCCGTTCCAATGGCCGAACTGAGTTTGTCGGAATTTTTCCATTATCTGGATCAACAGCCTTCCATTCGTCATCTCGGCCTTGACACCGGAACAAGGGACCGCTTCAAAATCATCTTGAAAAAGCTCTCTACCCATCTTCCTGTTCCGGCAGGCGAAGGCATAGATCCCAGGATCCTCACCGCCAATGTGTACCATTTCTTCAGGGCCCTTGATCGGACTGACATTCGGCTCATGAAGGAAATCATCCGTCATGAGCGGGACAATATGGAGATGGACCTCCGTATGTTTTACCAGTGGTTCTTGAAGGGAGAGGGCGATCCTGACCTTGATGGACTCCGGCCCAGCCTGGAAACGGCCTACCCGTATGCCGGCTACCTCTTGAACACCATTGGAGGCAGGGCGTATCTGTTGAGACGGCCCTCAACAGTTCGGGTCCTGCTCACCTATTACAGCCTCCTGATTGTGTACCAGGCAGATAAAGAAGGAAAAAATTCGTACGGCATTGATCTTTACCCTTATGTACGGGCACTGGCTGAGGAAATGACGCACTACCCTGATCTCCAGTACCAGCAGGAGTACCTGGAAAAACTGGACCAGATCAGGGAGTATTACGTCAGCAAGAGATAGGTGTGAAACTCACAGGTTATGAGGTTGCAGGGGGGGAAGGCCCCTCCTGCAGTATAGAATCGAACTCAAAAACGCATTGTGTTCATTGACGGGATTCTTCCCATAGTTAAATCCGGCCCGCAGAGCCAGCTTGCCGACAGGACGGTACTGCACGCCCAAGGCAAAGACCCACTGGTTGTCCCAGTCAAAATCTTCATACCCCTTTGCATCTGCCCAGTTGTACCACCGTACATTAATCTCGGCCAGGAGCTTTTGTGAAGGCTGGGCCGCAACCCCTCAATTTTCTCCTTTTGCTCGCTCTTTTTTCAAACACATCTATATAAAAAGCTGCACGCGGCTTCCAATAGCCTCATCCAGAAACTTGGCTAGTCCACAGTACGTGAGCTCAGGGTAGTCGATCATCTCTTCGTGCTTGAAACCCATGGGATCCATGGACATCTCGCAGATAAAGATCCTCACCCCGAATTCGGCCGCCATTTCGATCATTTCGTCCAGGGACGCGACATTCTTTTTCTTCATAAGGGATTTCATCATCTTGGTGCCCATTCCAGTTTCCGCAAGACCTCCACAGGCTCCTGTTCCAGTTTTTCCGCTGCATTCTGTGCCACGATGTCCTCCAGTATCTAACTTTATTAATACTATGAACCTCTTTTCCACAAAAATCCCCGTTCCGGGGAAAAACGCCCTCTGAGCTTAACAAAGAGGGGAAGGCCACTGCTTCCTTCCCCTCGTTATAAAACTCTTTCCTGATGCTTTATTTGAAATAGCTTTTCTTCACCGCCTCCATGGCGGATCGGAGTATGTCAAGGTTGGAAAGAACGCTCTTCCGCTCCTCAGCATCCATTTGAAGCAGCATCTGCCGAAAAATGTCCTGCTCGAAGTCCTCTATTTCTTTGCTCATGGCCTTCCCCTTCCCCGACAAGCTGATGAGCCGTATCCGCGCATCTTGAGGGTCATCGATTCTATTGACCAGCCGTTTTTCAAAAAGGCTGTTAATCAATTTCGTTACCCTGCTCTTGGCCACCTCTAGTTTCCGGGCAATCCCTTTTACCGTAAGGTACCGTTCGCCCCGAAAGAGCATGAGACACTTCAATTCGGCATAGGGAAGAGAAAACCTTCCGATTTCATGGAGCTTACGATCATCACAGCATTCCATGAGCTCCATGATGGACTGCTGAAGACGTTGAGTCTGGTATTCTAAAAGTTTCTCGTTAATTTCTAAGAGAGGTTCATTCATAGTATGAACATACTATGCATCTACGCCCGTTCTGTCAAGGGGAAAATCAGGGGGAATTACACTTTTTCTGATGAATGCATTAAACAAGGACGATGGACAGAAGGAAGTCCCTGCTTTATCCCGCCGGACCCCTGCCGCAGCAGCTTCCTGGGCCCGCACAGGAACCGCCTGGAGGGCCTTCCACCCCGCAACACCGGTCCGCCGGGGTGGCAGGATAGCTTTTCGTGGCATTTACCTGGGCATGGGCAGAAATGAGTTTCTTGAGATTCCGGCTCCCGCATTTGCCGCAGGTCACCAGATCGATTTCGCTTGCGGCGACCAGGATCTCGGTAGTTTCCCCGCAATCAAGACATTCAAACTCGTAGATGGGCATAGACTTTTTCCCCTCTTACCAGTGACCCTCAACATCTGACCCTTCGGCCAGAGACAATTTTCCGTCCAAGTAGGCCTTCACGGCATCTCTGACGGTACCACTGGCATTATTCGCCACCCTGATATTTGCCGCCTGTAGCGCCTTAAAAGCATTTGGTCCGCAATGGCCGGTGAGGAGAACCTCGGCACCGTGCTCAC
>QMLQ01000278.1 GCA_003646815.1 Deltaproteobacteria bacterium
CTGGCCATAGTGAAGAGAATTGTCGATGGAATGGGAGGATCCATCGAAGCAGTTAATAATGAGTATGGGGGAGCTATTTTCACCATTCGGATTCCATTATCGAATTCAGACTAGGGATAAACAACATGCGGATACTAGTGGTGGATGATGAGAGAGATCACCGGGAGTGCTTGTCGAATTACCTGGAAAACGAGCTCGGACACCAGGTGACCCAGAGTAAAAACGGTAAGGCTGCCCTGGCTCAGTTCCAAAAGAATCCGTTTCCCATGGTGCTGAGTGATATTCGAATGCCGGAAATGGACGGCATTCAATTATTGAGGAAACTCAAAGAATTGCCGCAGGGCCGATATGTTGATGTGGTTTTGATAACCGGGTACGCTGATATGTCTAGTGCAATAGAGGCTCTCCGAGGGGGCGCCTATGATTATCTGATGAAACCTATCGACTTAATTGAACTTAGAGCTGTTGTCAACCGGATCGCCGAGCACCAGTCTTTGCTGAGGGAAAACTATGAATTAACTCATTGTTTTGAGGAAAAACTCGCCCAATCTGTGCGGGAAACCGAAACCAGACTGAAAGACCTTCAGAAAGCCTATGCGGAAGTGGTCGGAATCGGCGAGATCGGGGTGTTTTCCAAGCAGATGAAAAAAGTGATGGAGCTGGTGAAGCGCTTCCGCGAGGACCGCACTGTACCGGTGTTGATCGAGGGAGAAACCGGCACCGGAAAAGAAGTGGTTGCCCGTCTTTTGCATTATGGAGAAGGAGAGGTAACCGCTCCTTTCGTACCGATCAATGTCTCCGCTATCTCACCCAACCTTTTCGAGAGCGAGCTTTTCGGCTATGAAGCAGGGGCTTTCACCGGGGCCAAGAAAACAGGCCAGAAAGGAAAATTGGAATTAGCCAGAGGCGGAACATTGTTTCTGGACGAAATAGGAGACATGCCCCTGGAATTCCAACCCAAGCTGCTGCGCGTGCTGGAGGACAGAGAGTTCTTTCGAGTGGGTGGCTTGAAAAAAATCTCCTTAGATCTTCGGGTCATCTGCGCCACCAACCGGAATCTGGCGCAACTGGTCAAGGAAGGTTCTTTCCGCAAGGATTTATACTACCGCCTCAATGTGGCCCGAATCTTTATCCCTCCGTTGCGTGAAAGACAGCAGGACATTGCCCCACTGGCCCGGATGTTCCTGGCTCGCTATGCCGAACAAAAAAAACGGCGTTTCAAATCGATCCATCCTCAGGCAATAAAGATCCTTGAAGATTATCCTTGGCCTGGAAATGTCAGGGAACTTGAGAACACCATCGAACGGGTGGTGCTGATGTACGATGAAGAAGAAATCAAACCCAAGCATTTAGAATTTCTCTCCTTGGAAAATAATGAGATAATCGAATCTCAATCTTCCGCGCTGGATTTGGATTCCATTGTGCTGCCCTCTGATACCTTGTACCTGGAGGAAGTTGAGGCGAAAATAATCCGTAAGGCGCTTGCAAAATTCGGGGGTAACAAAAGCCGCACCGCGATTTATCTTGGTATCTCCCGGAATGTTTTGAACAGAAAGATCAAAAAACTGCTTTAACTCCTGCCTCGAAGCACTGTTCCCTTTGTTCAAAATTGTATACCGCAACCGGTCAATTGACCGGTTGCGGTCAGTCCCGCCGAATTCTCTTGTATTATTCTAACCTCTTTGTTTTCAATCAGTAATCCTTCTTTCAGTGCTCCCATCAATTCTGGTATATTTTTTGTGAATAGAGGGAACTGGAACGATGGTTTCCTTTTAAGAAAGCTTTAACTTCTCAGTTTGCAAGGATACACCCTTAAAAAATCGGAGGAACCTTGAAAGTTCTGCTAATCGATGATGATCTGGAAATCCTGAAATGCCTGGAAGCGGCTCTCACTTTGAAAGGCTTCGCTAGCGATCTTTTCACCAGACCTAAAGAAGCTCTCGAAGCCTACAAACAGGAAAAATACGATGCGGTGGTCACCGATCTTAAAATGCAGGAAATGGATGGTATAGAGGTAGTGCGGGCGATCAAGAAATACAATCCAGATGCTTATGTAATCGTCATCTCGGGCTTTTACGATGATTTCAAATCGAGAATGGAAAAAGTCGAGGGCGTTTATACTTTTCTGTTCAAGCCATTGGATATCAAAGAGTTATTGGGAGCTCTCTCTCGGATTGAAAAAGAGCTCTGCGCGGCAAGCAATAAAAAATAAGTGAACGCAAAAGAGGTTCTATATCAAGGAAAGAGTGTTTTACCATGGACGACAAGTTGAAAATCATGCTGATTGATGATGAACCGGAACTCCTCGAGGTGTTGAGCACAGCGCTTGAGCTGAAGGGGCTCACCACCCGGCAGTTCTGTAATCCCAAAGAGGCTGTGGAGGCTTACAACGCGGAAGAATTCGACGCCGTGATTGTGGATTTCAAGATGCCGGAGATGGATGGAATCGAGGTGCTTAAACTACTCCGAGAGCAAGATCCAAACGCCCGTGTGATTATACTAACCGGCTATTCCGAGGTTGATAACGCTATCGCGGCCTTGAACAACGGGGCTCATGCTTTCTTCCGTAAACCACCTGATATCCGGGAAATCCTCCAAGCCCTGGAGAGAATTCAACAAGAGAAAAAGCTCTCCAAGGAAATCACCCGGAAAATCCAGGAAGTAAAACAAACCTTCAATCTGGCAGACTCTTACCCAGATCGATCTGAATTCAAAGAAAACATCCGAGAAAGAGCAATTCCCCTCCAAAAGGAACTAAAATCTCTGGTTGATGAAATCCAAGCCCAGGCTTGGAAAGTCAAACAATTGGTGTTTTTGAATCAAAAGTTTCAGAACACGGATAATCTCGAGCTGCTTTGCCAGGAGATAACTTCTCGGGCGTTGCAGGTCACTTCCAGCGATTATGCTTTCCTGTTGTTGTTGGATCAAAGAAAGCTGTTTTGCCTGGGGAAAAACAAAAAGTTCATCGAATTCGAAATAAAAAACAACTTGATCCAAGACCCGCAGTTGCCATTCCTGCAAATCCTCCGGCAAGGCGATATTCTCCATTTGGCCAACTACCGGTTGGTCCAACCCTCCGAGCTGCTGGAAGCTTTTCCCCGCATCCGCAATTTACTGGGAATCCCGATGATGATTCATGACCAGGCTTTGGCTTTGCTTGCGGTGTTCAACAAGGACAAAAACGGCTACACGGATCTGGATGAATTCTTCCTGAGCCATCTGGCATCTATGGGTGTGACCGCCCTGAACAATGTTAAAACTTTGCTGGAAATGGCCAAAGTAAACAGCGAGCTCGCCCGGACCACCGAGGATTTGAATCTGACCTATAGGGAACTCCAGGAGCATGTGGTCATTGTGGATCAGATACAAGCTATCAGCCGAGAGATTCATGAGGGCAAAGACCTTCAATACATCATGCGCGAGCTGGTGGAATACACCCATCACTTGCTGGATTGTGATTTTTCTTTGATCGTTTTCAATGATGAGCGGCTACAGCGCTGGTATTGCTATTCGAACAATAATCTGCTCCAGGCCTATTTCAGAGAAGGCAATTATAAAATACTCGAAGCACTTCCCTTCGATGTTTTTTCCGCCAATGGAAATGAACTGGTAGACAATAAACCTTCCCCCGAGATAAAAGAAGCTCTTAGTCAGTACGGTATAAAACTCTCTAATTACTTGACCGTACCACTGGTGAAAGATACCCACGTTCTGGGTATGATAGCGGTATTTAACAAGCAAGCCAGCCAGGGA
>QMLQ01000279.1 GCA_003646815.1 Deltaproteobacteria bacterium
AAGTATACTTTTGCTGATATCATCGGCCGCAGCAAGCTGATGCGTGAAATTTTCGATATTCTTCCCCAAGTCGCCCAAAGCGATTCGACAACCTTGATCGAGGGTAGCAGCGGCACAGGCAAAGAACTTGTGGCACGGGCGATTCATAATCTTTCTCCCCGCCGAAACAAGCGGTTCGTGGCCATCAACTGTGGGGCTCTTCCGGACACACTACTGGAGTCCGAACTTTTCGGATACAAGGCGGGTGCATTTACTGATGCCAAGCGTGACAAACCCGGGCGGTTTGCTCTGGCGGATGGGGGCACAATTTTTCTGGACGAAATAGGCGATATATCCTCAGCTATGCAAACCAGATTGCTCCGGGTATTGGAGGAGAAGGTGTTTGAGCCTCTTGGTTCTGTGGAGCCGGTCAAAGCCGATGTGAGGGTTATTGCGGCAACAAATAAAGATCTCAGCAAGCTGGTCCGCAGAGGCATCTTCCGCAGAGATCTGTATTATCGCATCAATGTAATCCGCATCAAACTGCCCTTGTTGCGGGACAGGAGAGAGGATATTCCCCTGCTGATAGACCATTTCGTGGCCAAATTCAATCGCCTCCAGGGGAAAAATATCTCCGGGGTTTCCGAACAAGTGATGTCGATCCTAATGGAGTACGATTATCCGGGTAATGTGCGCGAATTGGAGAATATCATTGAGCATGCATTCGTACTTTGTCCGGGCGGATTGATCGAGACCCGGCACTTGCCCTCTTCTCTTCGCGGCAAAGAAGATACCGGCATCTCGAAACTAAAAAGAGGAATGACATTAAAAGATCTGGAGGCCATCCATATCTTAGATGCAATTCATCGCCACCACGGCAATCGTACTGCCGCAGCCAGAGAATTAGGCATTAATCCCAGCACTCTTTTCCGCAAGATAAGGTCTCTTGGAATTGAACTGCCACAACAGGATGGAAGGACCCGAAAAAATAAATAGCACTGTATTTTGCAATTATTCTTGTTTTTTAATACTTGCATTATGCAAGTATCAACTCAGCGTCCCCTTCTATTAAAATCTCTGTAACTATTACAATTTTTTAAACTTACATATGTTCCACCTTCATTCCTCTCTTTGGCCTATCTTTTGCTGTTGCCTGTAAATTGATGAAGGTAGCCATACCCACATGGAACGGTAAAGTATCTCCTGTTTTTGATGTAGCCACGCATCTGCTGGTGGTGGATATCAAAGGCGGGGAGGAAATCAGCCGCAGCGAATTGTTCATCAATGAAGCCGAGGTTCATTTCAGGGTAAAACAAATAGCCAGCCTCGGTGTGGATGTGATTATCTGCGGAGCAATCTCCTGGTGGCTTGAAGAGTTACTGGTTTCCAATGGGATTCAAGTTATTTCACAGATCTGTGGAGATGTAGAAAAAGTACTGGAAGCGTTTAAATCCAGGCAATTAATGGAACATAAATTCTTGATGCCCGGTTGCTGCGCCAGACGTCGTAGATTTCGAGGCCCGCAACGATTCTGAAGGCTTAATCACAAGATCCAGCTAAAGCTCTGTCCAAAAGAATACGGACACTTCACCTCAATATACTCTCACCTTCATCCAGCACCAGGAGCACCAAACCCCCAAGAGCATTCAACAGGCTGGGTTCTTGATCCGCCTTCAATCATGGTCTAATTCGGCAATCAAAGCTTCGGCTTCATCCGGTTTGGCATCCATCACACCCCTGACCGGAACATCGAGCCCGGCTGCAGTAAAGGCTGCTGTCAACTCTTCCATGAAAGCACCCTTGCCGGGTTTCTCTCCCTTATAATAGGTCAAATCTACTCCGCAACTTGGGCTTCCATCGATGCCCAGCACACCCAGGACCCGAAAGCCCTGCTTCCTGTATTGTCTAACCTGGTAGACCACATCCTGGGCAATACTTCTAAGGTATCTCCGGCCTCCAGGGGTGGAAAGCTGATCGTATATCTCCACCGGGCCGCCCCGGCCCAGCCCCAGGCAGCCGAGCTCCGGACATGGCATTTGGATTATCCCGATGTTGCGCTGTAAAAGACATTGTGGAATCTTGGGAATGGCAGCAGGAGTATAAGCACAGGTGTTAATCCGGGCGTTCTGATTAAGGATGCAATGGGCAACAAACATCACTTTTTTACTGCGCGCATCATCAAAGGGAGGGTAGCGCTCAATCATTCTTTCGCCGTATTTGTTTTTTTCATACTCTGTGGCGAAAACACATCGGGCTGAAACTCCGGCAACGAGGGCTGATAAGCCGGATAGGCTCCGCAGGAAATCTCTCCGCTTATATTGAGTTTCGCCAGACATATCCACTCCTTTCCGGAATTATTAACCATCCGAGAAAACAGCAATTTCTCGATCTGAAATTGCCTCGATTGATCCTGTCTGTGGCGCCCGGTCGGATTTTCATCCTGAGTTACAAAAAATTCTCCCAATCCCTGAGCTCATCCATATTGCCAAAAATATGATTAAATTCAAAAAAATGCAAAAATTATTATTCTATCTTCCGAAAACCGGAGCTGTTGAAATCTCGAAATCTTAACTGGTGAGATACCGCGGCAGAATCCGGTCCGGATCGGCAACTAACGGAAAATGAGAAAGCTTTTAATAAATCCTTATTCATCCAATTCAAGTTACATCTTCTTTCAACTGCCGCAGGGAGGATAGTCGCACGAAAAATCCCGGCCGCAACAGGTTTTATCACTTCCACAAGCCGGGGGAGAAGCGCCTCCACCGCCCCCTTTATAGTCCGTAGCATAAAAACCGCTTCCTTTGAAAATAATCCCCCCTCCAGCACTGATCAGTTTCCGAACCGGCCCCCCGCATTCCGGACACTTTTGTAAAGGTTCATCATTCATGTTTTGAAAAAAATCGAATCTTCTGCCTGTGTTCTGGCATTCATATTCATATGTCGGCATGGCTGTAACCCTTCTTTATAATTGTTCAATCCCGTTAAACACATCTGGAGTACATTCCAGTAAGTCTAGGCAAAGTTGAATCAGCTTTGCTATTTTAGGCATTAACTCGATCTTTGTCCGAAGAGAGATTGCTCAATGCGCCAGCTCCCTGTTAATCTTCAGCCAAAGCGCTCTATGTGCCGGTCGCCGATGAAGATATCCATCAACACGGCGAGAACGCCTGGCTTTGAGCTTATTCGCACTGCCCGATTTTCTATCATTCTTCCTCAATGGTCACAAAGGTTGCCCTCCGCTGTTTTCAGAACACCGTTAAGATATGCTGATACGAGGTGTTCCGGGGTTTCCGCTGCTGCGCCCGCCACCACCTCTATCCCATTCTGAGCGAAGAGTCGCTGGGCACGTGTTCCCATACCTCCGGCGATAATCACCTCCGCGCCCAGAGTGCGCAACCAGTTGGGGAAGGCACCGGGCTCATGCGGGGGCGGCTGCTGAATGGATTTATTCAAAATCTTTTTGGTCTTTTCATCCACCTCCAAAATGGCGAATTCCTCGCAGTGGCCGAAATGCATGCTCAACCGTCCTGAGGTTAAGGGAATGGCTATTTTCATAGTAAAACTCCTCTGTTGATAAACCTCTTCTTTCAGCTTTATTTCCGGTTCCTGTTGATTGCTGGACTAATGATCGGCAGGGCAGAGGATTTTCTGAATGACATCTGAGAAAGCCTTAGCTGCCGGAGAACTAGTTGCTCTTTCGATGAAAGGGATCCCCTTGTCTCCGGAAGATACTATTTCGGGATCGAACGGTATCCGTCCTAGAAACGGA
>QMLQ01000280.1 GCA_003646815.1 Deltaproteobacteria bacterium
TTCCCGTTTTTCCTCATTTTCACAAATTCAGAAAGATCCGCCTCCACTTTGGGATCAATATCCGGCTTTTCATAGGAAGCAAGCCGTTCATTGACCTTCTCGGAAGCCACTTCAACGAGCGCCTTTTTACCGTCATCTCTCCACCCTGCATAGGCCTTGCGGTTCATGAGCCCGGACAGGAAAAATTCCGTCCGGCAGAGCTGGAAGGTCTTGGGTTGCGTCAGGTACTGCCCGCCGATACCAACCTGTTTGATCATTTCCACATCAATGCTGTCGTCTGTAATTTCAATGGGCTGAATAATTTTTCTTACCATGGCACACGTCTCTTCATCAATGATAAACTTCTCAAAACTGGCCGAAATATATGATCCCAGGATGCCGCCGGCATGCAGGATAAAATTGATCCCGTTTCGCATTGCCGTCACCAGCGCCATGGTCGATTCCAGGGCCGCCTGGGCGTCAGGGATATGGGCGTCGGTGAGCGCTCCCCCGCTCCTGCTGGGGAGATGATAAAACCGGGCCATCTGTGCAGTAGCCGATACCACCATGGAAAGCTCGGGTGCCCCGATGGCAAGCCCTCCCGTCTTCATGTCCATGGGGGCTGAGGTTGAGCCGTAAATAACGGGAGCACCGGCCCGAACCAGTTGGCTCAGTACCACTCCTGAAAGAATTTCAGCGTTCTGCAGCGCAAGGACACCGGCGAGCGTCACGGGTCCTGAGGATCCCGCCATGATCAATGATGCGATAACGCAGGCCTGACCGTAGCGCGCCAGTTCTATCAATGATCCCGCCATCTCCTGGGAAAACTGCAGCGGGGAAAGGGAATTGATCAGGGAAACCGTCACCGGCATCTCTTTCAACTTTTCCTTGCCACCCCACACCATACCCGCCATGTCAATACAGTCCCGGGCGCCTTCCTTTGACACCGGACTGCCCATGAAGGGTTTATCACAGAGCACGATACTGGAAAAAATCATGTCCAGATGGGCCGTCTCCGCCGGCACATCCGAGGGTTCCACCATCATAAAGCCATTCATGTTCATGGGTGTCGATGTCTGTATCAACTTGCAGAAATTGTCATAATCCTCCATGGTGGCCTTTCGTTCTTCCCCGTTCGCCATGGCAACAAACGGGGGGCCATACGCAGGCACCAAGACAAAACTTTCCTCTCCGATGTCCACTGATTTTTCAGGGTTTCGCGCGGTAACGGTAAAACGTTCAGGCGTCGTCTCAAGCGCCTTGCGCACATCCTTTTCCGTCATGAAAACGGTCTTGCCTTCCACCTTGAAGCCGTTTTTCTTGAATATCTCCAGTGCCTCGTCCTCGTTGAAGGCAATCCCCGTATTCTGGAGAATATCCATGGACGCATCGTGGAGCCTGGTCAGCTCTTCCTCGGTAAGTGTTTGCATTCGATCATACATTTCTCTTCCTCCTTGTGGTGAGGGAACGATTCATCTCTCGCGGCTGGGGTTTATTGTTTCATCTCCCTACTATATGCGTTCAGACCCTTGAATGTCCCGTAGACCACCCATAACAAAAGGAACATGAGGGGAAACGCTGTGGCAATTGAGGCGGTCTGAATGGCTTTCAGGCTCCCGGTTCCTGCGAGCAGGGCGGCCACTGCGCCGAGGGCGATCCCCCAGAAAGCGCGCAGGTTCCTGCTCGGGTTTTCGTGCCCTGACGTAAACATAGCAAGGGACATGGCTGCGGAATCAGCACTCGTGAGAAAAAAGGTGCAGATCAGGAAGATCAGGAACACGGACAGGATGCCGGTAAACGGAAGGTGCTGGGCTATTGCAAAAATAGCACTCTCAACGCCGTGGGCCTTGATGGTTGCCGTCACATCGTAACTGATACCCGCACCGCCGATGACCCCATACCACAGAAAATCAGCAATGGTCGGCAGAAGCAGGACCGCTGCTACGGTTGTCCGGATGCTGCGCCCTTTAGAGATGCGGGCGATAAAAACAGAAACAAACGGTGCCCAGCTCATCCACCATGCCCAGTAGAAGACCGTCCAACTTCCCAGCCAGTTTCCCTTGACACCGGGCGCAGTATAGAGACTCAGGGGTACAAAATGGAGCAGGTACTGCCCCACGGAATTTTCAGTGAGTTTCAGCAGGAATAGGGTGGGACCGAAGATGAGCACAAAGAACCAGACGCCTATGAACACGTACATGTTCAGGTCCCCCAGGAACTTGACACCCTTTTCTATCCCCGTATACACGGCGATGGTAAAAACTGCCGTCAGGACGCCGATAATAATGTACATGCTCCCGCTTCCCATGTGGACGCCATACTGGTACTTGAGGCCACTTGCAAGCTGGAGCGCAACAAGGCCGGTAGTCGTTGCAAGTCCGCCCAGCGTCGCGAAGACGGCAAAAATATCAAGGACCTTTCCCCACACACCGTGAATCCTGTCTCCCAGAACATAGTAAAAGGCGCTTGAAAATCTAAAGGGCAGTTTTTTCGTGTAGCAGGCGTGCGCCAGGGGAATGGTGAGAAGAACATAAATGGCCCAGGCGCTCAATCCCCAGTGGAAGAAGGAATAGGTCATGGCATGGCTTGCGGCCGCAGCGGTCTTGGGGTCACCGCCAAAATAGGGCGGTGGGCTCATGTAATGATAGGCCGGTTCGGCCGGTCCCCAAAACACGATTCCCGCGGCAATGGCGGACCCGAAAAGCATCCCGAACCATGAAAAATTAGAAAATTCAGGGGTATCTTCCGGGAGCCCCAGCTTCATTTTCCCATACTTTCCCCCCATCAGGGCAAAACACGCTCCAACCAGGAGAAAGGCCGTAAACAGATAGAGCCATCCCCAGTTACTCGTGGTCCAGCCGAATACGGCATTGATTCCGGAACTCATGTTCTTGGGAAACAGGACCCCCCATAAAAGAAAAACCACGACAACAGCAGCGGAGATCCAGAACACCATGGGATCGTAGGATCTCTTGTTTTCACTATTTAGCTCCATTCTCTTTTCCTCCCACTATGTTATCATCGAATATTTTTCAAAATGGTTACCATGCTGTGAGAAGGAAAGAGCAACTTGCATGCCAGTTTTTTTCGTATCTTTCAAAACACTCTTTATTTTTATAACTACCTGAATATGCGTTCATTATCCAATGGTCTCATTTCTGCTTCATTTCTTTCCCACGACAGCATGAAAAATTATTTTCTCTTTTCCGAAAAATTTTTTTCATATTATGTAAAATTTATTTTCAGGATTCATGCTGCGTACGGGGGAAATCATTGACGAAGAAAGGAAATCACTTGCAAAAGGAATTTCGATCAAGCCCATATTTTTTCATCTTATAATGCAGGAGCTGGCGGGAAATACCCAAGTTCTGGGATGCCCTGGATACATTGCCGCTGCAGGCTCTCAGCGCCCGGCAGATCAGCTCTTCCTCCCTGGCTGACTGGGCCTCCGCCAGGGACACACCGGACTCGACGGAGGAGGTATTCAAGGAGACAACAGGAGGTTCGCGAGTATCAGAAAGGAGGGTAGGCTCCACGATGCGGGTCTTGGTGATGGAATCAGCGTGGGCTTGAAAATACCCTGGCAAATGGGCCTTTTCTATTATTTCATCCGTGCCTGACACCAGGTTCATGGCCGCTTCCACGGTGTTTTGGAGTTCCCGTACATTGCCCGGCCAGTCGTAGGCCTTGAAACATTCCATAACTTCACGGGAAACCCCCTTCACCCTCTTTCCCAAGGCCTGGTTCAAGGCAGTAATAAAA
>QMLQ01000281.1 GCA_003646815.1 Deltaproteobacteria bacterium
TCCGTTTGCAGGTAAGCTGTCTGTTTTGCGGGTATTTTCCGGCACCCTGAAGGCAGATTCCACCGTTTACAATGCCAACAAGGAGGCCAAAGAGAAATTCGGCCAGCTTCTCCTTCCGGAAGGGAAGAAGCAACAATCCATAGAAGAAGCCGGTCCCGGAGACATTGTGGCCATAGCCAAATTGAAGGAAACAACAACAGGCGATACCCTTTGCGCAGAGAATGACCCCATTATTTATCAGCCTGCCCAGCCCTTACCGCCGGTTATTTCTTATGCGGTTTCCGCCAAGGTAAAAGGAAGTGAGGACAAGGTCTTTTCGTCCCTTGCGAAGCTCCTGGAAGAAGATCCTACCCTCCGCCTTGAAAGAGACCAGACAACTTCCGAGATTATCCTCTCGGGTACGGGCCAGATCCACTTGGAGACCACCTGTGAAAAACTGAACCGGAAGTTCGGTGTGGAAGTAACCCTGAATCCTGTCCAGGTTCCTTACCGGGAAACCATTAAGAAAACAGTGAACAAGGTTATCTACCGGCACAAGAAGCAGACCGGAGGACGCGGACAGTTTGCCGAGGTCCACTTTGATCTTTCACCGCTGCCGAGGGGGACGGGGTTTGAATTCGAAGAGGCCCTGGTCGGCATGAACGTGCCCAGAAACTTCGTGCCGGCGGTGGAAAAAGGACTCAATGAGTCTATTCAAAGCGGTATCCTGGCAGGCTTTCCTGTTGTAGACCTGAAAGTTCGCTTTTTTGATGGGAAATCCCACGATGTTGATTCCTCCGAAATGGCCTTTAAAATAGCCGCGAGCATGTGCCTGAAAAAAGCGATCCAGGAAGCGAACCCCATCCTCCTTGAACCCATCATGAAAATGGAAATCATGGTGCCCGAGGAGGTTATGGGAGACGTTATGGGAGACCTGAATGGCCGCCGTGGCCGCGTCCTGGGGATGGACAGCAAGGGCAAGTACCAGGTCATAAAAGCCCAGGCACCCATGGCTGAAGTCCTCCAGTACGCACTGGACCTTAACGCAATGACCGGCGGAAGAGGAACTTTTACCATGGAGCACTCCCACTATGAGGAGGTCCCGGCCCAATTGGCCGAAAAGGTCATTGCCGCCGCCAAGGAACAGGAATAACCCATACCGTGCTAACCCGCCAAAGACGGACAGGCCGGTATGACCAATTATCAAAGCCCAAAAGTCAAATGACAAGACAGTTCAACGCCCGGGAAGAATCCGCTCCAATCTTTTGCTCAATTTGTTCATTTGGTATTGGACATGGATTTGACATTGGGATTTTGGAATTTGACATTGAATATGGTTGCCGCCGATCTTGAACTGGAATCTTCAGAGCGTCGCATGGAACAATCACAAACAATCATGGCCGGGGTGCTGACCATCAGCGATAAAGGTGCCCAGGGGCTCCGCGAGGATGAAAGCGGACGGGCGGTTGTCCAGCTGCTGGAAGCCAAGGGGTATATGGTGGCCAAAAGGGGTATCGTCCCGGATGAAAGCGATCAAATAGCTCAAACCCTGCAAAGCTGGGCGGATGACGAACACCTTGCTCTCATTATCACGTCCGGGGGCACCGGGCTTACCCCCAGGGATGTGACCCCCCAGGCCACCATGCGCGTGATTGACTATGAAGTGCCCGGCATGGCAGAGGCCATGCGCGCCGAAAGCCTTAAAAAGACGCCCCACGCCATGCTTTCAAGAGCGGTGGCAGGTGTTCGCGGCACCTGTCTTATCATCAATCTCCCGGGAAGCCCCCGTGGTGCCCGGGAAAACCTGGAAGCAGTACTCCCGGCCCTTGATCACGGCCTTGCAAAACTGTTGGGCGACCCCTCCGACTGTGCCACTTAGCAGTCTTATTCGCACCTATTCCACAACTTCCTTCGCAAAGAGCGCTTCCATTTCTTCCTGCTCATAACCGAGCTGATCCAGGACCTCCCTGGTATGGGCGCCCCTCGACCTGCCCGGCTGAATGGCCTTGCCGGGTGTTCGCGACAGCCTCGGAGCGGGGGCCGGCTGGGGCACCCCGTCGAGCTCTACCAGGACGTCCCGCTCCCGGTTGTGGGGATGATCCATGACTTCGTTCAAGCCAAGAACGGGTGCCACGCACGCATCTTTTCCTTCAAAAATTGCCATCCACTCCTCCCGTGTTTTTTTCCTGATCACGTCGGCGAACCGCTCCTTCATCTCCGGCCATTTCCCCCTATCAAGCTGGGCCGGGAGTGAGGATGGATCAATCTCCAGGCCCGCTATCAGCTCCTTGTAAAATCGCCCTTCGATGGCACCGACTGCGAGAAATTTTCCGTCGGAAGTCTCGTAGGTTTCATAAAAAGGCGCCCCGGAATCCAGCAGGTTCGTTCCGATATCAAGGGACATCAGGTGGTTTCCAAGCAGACCGTAGAACATGGTAATCAGGCTCGCAGCGCCATCCACCATGGCAGCGTCAACTACCTGCCCTTGTCCCGAACGTTCTCTTTCAAAGAGGGCCAGGACGATGCCCAGGGCGCAAAGCATACCTCCCCCGGCAAAATCACCGAGAATGTTGCAGGGAGGAAGAGGCTTTTCACCCTTCCTTCTGAAAAGGGACAGGGCACCGGAAAGGGCTATGTAGTCGATATCATGGCCTGCCATTCCGGCATAGGGCCCTTTTTGCCCCCAACCCGTAAGACGCGCGTACACAAGCCGGGGGTTGATCTCCAGGACTTCTTCTGGACCAAGTCCCAAACCTTCCATGACCCCGGGCCGGTACGGCTCAATGAGCACATCAGATTCCGCAATCATGCGCCTGACAATTATAATCCCCTCAGGGGCCTTGAGATTTATCCGGATGGAACGTTTTCCCCGGTCAAACGGGTTTTTCAACATCACATTCGGGATCTCGGGGCCTCCCTTGGACAGGCGATCCACCACCACCACGTCAGCTCCGAAATCACCCAGGATCATCCCGCAGTAAGGAGAGGGCGCAAGACCTGCCATCTCAATCACCCTGACCCCGCTCAACGGCCTGCCATCGCCGCTTTCAATCTCTCCTCTCGCTCTCATATGGCCCTCCTTTATTCGAGCCGGTTCCAGGTTAAACCAGCATGGCTGGACCAAAATAAGCCCAGCCACCCCCGGATATGAAAATACAGCCCGCATATTCGGCCGCCGCCGGGGGTATTTTCACGGTAATAGAATTGGTGGGACAGATGATATTCAATGAATATGTCCATGTCAATGATACGACGTTTCTTTTATCAAGTCCCATGGCATTCTTTTTGCGAAAGACTATGCCCGGCGATTATTTCCGGGCATTATATTTGCTGGAGGCCAGGTACATGGGGAAAACGGGCTGTGACGAGCTGGAAAAAAAGATCGAGGAACTAGAACAATCAAAGAAAACCCTCCGGGCAATTCTCTTATCCACACCCACCGGCATCGGTGTTGTCAAGAGCAGGGTGATGGAGTGGCACAACCCTGCCATGAGCCACATGCTGGGCTACACGTCTGAGGAGCTCCATGGCAAAAACGCACGAATACTCTATCCTGACGAAAAAGAATTTGACCGCGTGGGGAAGGCCATCGCCTCCCTCGGTCCGAGCAACCGGACAACTTCCATTGAAACAACGTGGGTCCGAAAAGACGGATCAGTGTTTGATTGCCTTATACGCCTCGCACTCCTGGATCCTGATTCCGGAAACAGCGCGACCGTAGCCATTGTGGAAGATATTACCGACCGCAAGCGGGCCGAA
>QMLQ01000282.1 GCA_003646815.1 Deltaproteobacteria bacterium
CGGAGGGTAATGCCAATCATCTACCGCACCGATTCGAGAAGGCACAAAGGACCGGGATCCTTTTTCGGATCGAAGAGGATGGACCAGGATTTTGCGTCTGCATCCTTGATCCTGGCCTTCCGGTACATGAGCCCCACCGTCCCCCACTGCCAGCCCACCGAGTACTTGTTTGTCGGATCAAAGCTCGGGCCCCTGAACTTTGCGCCCAGGTTCTTAAGGTTGGGGAGCTTGGAATGGTCCAGGGGTTTGAGCAGCCCCAATTTGATCATGCTGGGCATAATATAATCGGAAGGCACAACGATATCATAGAGACTCACCCCGCCCGACTGGAGTTTTGCCAGCATTTCCTCATTGGATTCATAGAGGTCCAGCTTCACCTTGATACCGAAGGCCTTTTCAAAGGCCTTTGGCATGTTCACCTCGTCCATGTACTCGGACCAGATGAAAATCTTGAGCACCTTGTCCGCTGCAAAGGCCGTCCCCGCGAAAGCGATAAAAAATGCTACCAATAGTACTGTTAGTTTTTTCATGTTCCCTCTCCTTTCTCCTTTAAAGTTATCTTCCAAACATCCAACACTCCTTCCTCATTTCCGTGTGAATCGTTCCATGCCGATGATCAGGATGATCGTGGTCAACAGGACAAGGGTGGACAGGGCATGGATCTGGGGAGTTACCCCCCGTCGTACCGCTGCAAAAATAAAGAGCGGCAGCGTGACTGAATCAGGGCCGGCGGTAAAAAAGCTGATCACGAAATCATCAAGGGAAAGGGTGAATGCCAGCATGGCCCCTGCCACGATCCCCGGAATAAGTAACGGCAGTATCACTCTCCTCAGGAGATAAGGTGTGGTTGCAAAAAGATCACGTGCCGCTTCCTCCACGTCTCTTCCGATGCTCACGAGACGACTCCGCACCACCAGGGCCACGAAAGAGATCTGGAACGTAATGTGTCCAATGATCATATTCAAAAGCCCGGGTTCAAAAAGGGATGAGAGCATGCGCAGGAGCCCGAAGGCCACCACCAGTGCAGCAGCAAAAATAATGTCGGGAACAACCACCGGCAGGTGCAGGAGCAAATCAAAGGTTGTGCCCACCTTTTTTGTCCAGGGGAACCGGTCCATGCCGATGGCCAGAGCAGTTCCCAGGATCGTTGCGATCACCGTGGATACCACTGCCAGCACCAGGCTGTTCCACGCTGCATTCAGGATCACTTCGTTATGCATAAGCTTCGCATACCAGCCCAAGGTAAACCCGCGCCAGGCCAGACCGTAACGCGTTGCATTCACGGAAAAAACCGCCACCGCCAAGAGCGGAACATAAAGAAATGCCAGGGTAACCATGGCAAGACCGGTTATTGCCGGGTGAAGCCTTCTCATACGATCTCCATCTCCTTGTGCTTCCTGCGGTACAGGTAGAGACTCGCCATGGTGAGCAGCATCAACCCCATACTCACGGCCGCACCAAAGGGCCAGTCACGGCTGGCACCGAACTGCTGTTCGATGAGATTTCCCACCAGCATATACTTTGCCCCTCCCAACAGATCAGGTACTACGAACATCCCCATGGCCGGCACAAAAGTGAGGATGATTCCCACGGAAAGGCCGGGCATGGTCTGCGGCAGGATTGCCTGCATGAAGACCCTCGTCTTTGATGCATAAAGATCCTGGGCCGCCTCCACCAGGGACCAGTCCAGCCGCTCCACGCTCGAGTAGAGCGGCAGGGCCACGAAGGGGAGAAATATGGTCACCATGCCGATATACACCGCGAAGGCATTGGGATAGAGTGGTGTGTTGGGCGGAATGATCCCCAGGAGATTCGCGATTCTGGCAGGAGGAAATTCAGGCGCAAGGATCAGGAACCAGGCATAGGTCCGTATGACCATATTGGTCCAGAATGGAATAATTACCAGCATGAGCCACAGGAACCGGGTCCTCTCCGGACGGCTGCAGATAAAAAAACACAAAGGGTAGGAAAGAATAACCGCAATAATACTGGTCACGAATGCGACCCAGACCGATCGCCACAGGATGATGATATAGTCGGGAGTCCATCCGAAGACACTGAATCCCAGCAACCGCTTGTAATTTTCCAGGGTGAATGACCATTCGAGCTGGCCGTAGGACCCGCGGGTGGCAAAACTCACCACCACCAGTACCAGACCGGGCAAGACGAGGAAAAGCAAAATCCAAAGCATCCCGACCCCGAGGAATTGGAGTCCCCGGTTTGTCAGGCGCCGCCGGGTGGTCAGCTCACCATACCAGATAAGGAGATTATTCATCCAATATCACCAAAGCCTCTTTAGGAAATTCCAACCAGACCTCATCACCCACTTCATACTCCCGGTGGGCCGCGGTCCGCACACGCAAGGGGCCAGGATCCAGCCAGAGATCAAGATCCGTACCCCGGTAGATTGCCTCCCTCACCCGTGCCTTGAACCCGTTGACGGAAGCCTTTACGTCCGTGATACGCATGCGCTCGGGCCGAATGGCCACCGACCCTTCCTCCCAGGCTGGCTCACGGTCTAGGACAAGGAGCCCGAAACCGGTCTCAAGCCCTCCATTCTTCTTTCTTCCCCGGAGCAGGTTCGCCGCACCGAGAAACTCGGCCACAAACTGCGTCTTGGGCCGTTCATACACGTCTTTGGGTGATCCGAACTGAATGATCCTGCCCTGGTTCATGACCGCAATTTGATCTGAAACCACCATAGCTTCCGATTGGTCATGGGTCACTAGGATAAATGTCTGCCCCAGTTTCCGCTGCAGCCTCCGCAGTTCCACCTGGACCTGGGCCCGCAGCTTGGCATCAAGCGCAGACATGGGTTCATCCAGCAGAAGAACCTTTGGCTCATTTACCAGGGCGCGGGCTAGGGCTACCCGCTGCTGCTGCCCCCCTGAAAGCTGATGGGGATGCCGCTGTGCCATGTCCTGGAGACCCAGCATTTCCAGCCGCTTGCTGACACGGTTTTCCACTTCATTCCTGGGAAACTTTCGGGACCTGAGGCCAAAGGCGACATTTTCAAAAATGGTGAGATGGGGAAACAAGGCATAACTCTGGAAGACCGTGTTCACCTGGCGTTTGGTGGCAGGAAAAGACGTGATATCCTCTCCCCCGAGGATCACATTTCCCGAATCAGCCATTTCAAGGCCGGCTATAATCCTCAGGAGGGTGGTTTTGCCGCACCCGGAAGGGCCGAGAAGGGTGAAAAATTCTCCTTCCTGCACGTCCAGTGAAACCTCTTTCACGGCCTCAACCGGGCCGAAATTCTTGTTTATGCCCCTGATCAAAAGCCCGGTGTTTTCTTTCATATCCATAGGCAGTTCCCGGTTTCATACGATAAGAGTTCAGGCGTCCATCGCTGCATTCTGTCCGCGCCCGTTATTCCTTATCAATCGCGGCACTCAGGATCTCCAGGATACACCGCGCGGCAAGGTGTGCAGTCCCATTCCCCGGTCCGTCGAGGAAAGGATTCACTTCCACCACATCCAAGCCGACGATGTTTCCACGCTCCCTGATGATCTGCAGCACATCGGAAAAATGCTCGAAAAAGAGCCCTCCCGGTTCCGGAGTCCCGGTCCCGGGGGCAAGAGCCGGATCAAAAAAATCGATATCCACACTCACATAATAGTCACCTTCCTTAAAAAAGGAAGGATCGGGATCGGACAGCCATGCTCTCAGCTCCCGCGCAGTCAGTGCATTCACTCCATTTTTC
>QMLQ01000283.1 GCA_003646815.1 Deltaproteobacteria bacterium
CCCTAAGGGATTTTGGGGATTATGATGGTCTCTCAAACGTCAGGATTGCCCGGTTTGGCCTTGGGGCCGTTCATCCGGATTTCCGAAACCGGGGGCTTGTCTCCGATCTGGTTATCCACAGCATGGAATGGTTGAACCGGCGTCACGGGCATTTTTCCTTTATCTCCACCCAGGGCAATAACATCCCTGCGCAAAGGCTTTTTTTAAATGCCGGGTTTAAGCCTGCCACGACGGCGCTGACACTTCATTACTGGGAGGGGGACTAGAGTATGCCTATGACCCGGGCGCTAACTCCCCTGCCACCCTTTGTACGGTTTCAATGACCCTGGATGTGGCCTTTTCACGCAACTGAGGATAGAAGGGGAGAGAAATGGTGCTCCCACCGATACTCTCCGCCTCGGGAAACATCCCTTCTCGAAAGTCGAACGTCCGGCGGTAATAGGACAGGAGATGCACGGGCCTGTAGTTCACGGCCACTCCGATGCCTTGTTCCTGGAGTTTTTCTGTAAATGCATCCCGAATGAGAGGGTGTACCCAAAGAGTGAACAGGTGATGGGCATGCGTGGTCCGAGGCAGGATTTTGGGAAAACCAATACCTGCCATGGCCCCGAATTCCTTTACGTATCTTTGGTAGACTGTCCGCCTTTTCTTGAGGTTTTCTTCTATCTTGGATACCTGGGGGAGGAGCAGCGCTGCCTGGATATCAAACATGTTTGCTTTATATCCCATACAAAGCATATCCCAGTGCTGATAGGTCCCGCTATAGCGTCCGGCTGCTTCCTTATTCATTCCATGGGAACGGAGCAATCTGAGTTTTTTTGCCAGGACAGGGTCGTTGGTGGCAATGGCGCCTCCCTCTCCGGAGGTCATATTCTTTGTGGCATAAAAACTGAAACAGGCGGCGTCACTGAGCTGTCCCGGACGAATGCCGTCCCGTTCGCCTTCTATGCAGTGGGCTGCGTCTTCGATAAGGAAGAGGCCATGGCGGTCGGCGATATCACGCATCCGCTTCATGTCACACATATGACCATAAAGGTGGACCGGCATGATGGCTTTTGTTTTGGGACCGATGGCTCTTTCGATGAGTTCGGCGTTCATGTTTCCCGTGGTTTCTTCCACATCCAGGAAGACGGGGGTGGCGCCTGCTTCCAGGATGGCATTGGGGGTGGCTATGAAGGTCATGGGGGTGGTGAGAACCTCGTCCCCTTCCCCAATGTCTAAGGCCTTCAGAACCAGGAAAAGGGCCGCGGTACAACTCCAGGTCCCTACAACGCTCCGGCAATCAAGGAATTGAGCAAAGGAGGCCTCAAATTTCTGTGTTAATGGCCCGGCAGTGAGAAAGACTCCCTTCAGGGCACGGGCAACGGATCGAATCTCAGTTTCCCCCAGGTCGTGCCGAAAAAATTCAACTCTTGTGTGTGTCATGGTTCCCTCAAGGAGTTGTCAGGAAAGGTTATACTGGGAATTGTGAACTGCAAACGCTCTAATAATACTCCTTTTCTCCGTTGTTTGTCAGAATGGGCACCCGTCGCATGTGGAGCAATTTTTCCCACCATTGACGATGATTTGTGTACCATTGGATGGTCTGCGACAGCCCCTCTTCAAAAGCCCTTGGGGAAGGTATTCCCAGGATTTTTTCAGCCTTCTTCGTCGAGGAGATGTGATGTTGCACCTGACCGGGTCGATCATCCATGAAAGAGATCAAGGTTTCCGGTTTTCCGACCATCCCCAAGACCATTTTTGCGATCGCAAGAATATTCAGATCAAACCCGGAGCCTAAATTAAAAACCTCCCCTAATACCAATGCCCTTTCTGTGTGGAGGACTTGTTCGATCCGCGCACACGTGTCGTGAACGTGAAGCCAATCTCGCATGGATTCCCCGCTACCGTGGATCGTGAGGGGCTCGTTCATCAGCGCGCTGGTAATGAAACGGGGGATCACTTTTTCTAAGTGTTGATAGGGTCCGTATTGGTTAAAGGGGCGCAGGATAACCACAGGGAGATCGTAGGTTCGCCCATAGCTGTAAACCAGTCGATCCGCGCCCGTCTTGGCCGCCGCATACGGGGTCATGGGATTCAGAGGGTGTTCCTCGGTCATGGGTCGTTCCACGGCCGTGCCATAGACTTCGGAACTGGAAATATGGATAAAGCGATCTATGTGATCCTTATTTTTCAAAACCGCGTTGGCCACCGATTGAGTGCCCAAGACATCGGTTTCAAAAAACCTGCGGTCATCGTATATGGATCTCGCTACATGGGTTTCTGCTGCAAAATGGATAACCACGTCCACACGGCTGACCAGATCCAGCACCAGCCGCACGTTGCGCACATCCCCCTGATAGAAAGTGAAGTTAGGGCTGGTTTTTACCCTGGAGGGGATATTATCAAGGCTGCCGGCATAGGTCAAGGCATCCAGTACCAGGATCCGGTAGTCCCGGTGCTTATCTAACAGGTGGCTGGCGAAGTTGGCGCCTATGAAGCCGGCCCCGCCCGTGATTAATATCTTTTTCCCCACGACTTTACCAGATCCTCTTGATGGTGAAAATGGGCTTGGAATCGAGTTGGCGGTGGATGCGAATAACAAAGTCTCCCAAGATCCCCAGAGCAAGAAACTGAATTCCGGAAAGAAATCCAATTAATACAAGGACCTGCAATCGATAGCAGGGTCCGGAGATAAGACCCAGGGGGAACCTGAGCACGAGGTAAATAGACCCAATTAGGAAACTTAACGCCGAGACCACGCAAGCAACAATGGCTATCCTCTGGAAAAGCTGTTTGGAGAAATTGGTGATGAAGTCAAAAAACAGATCCACCAGGCTCAAAAGGCCGTATTTGGAGCGACCCGCAGCGCGGCGGATGTGCGCCACCTCCACCTCTGCGACCCTTGTGGACAGGCGGATCGCCAGGGGCTTCAGGAATCTTTGCATCTGACCATATTCTCGCATGGCCTCCGCAATCTCCGTCTTCATCGCGTTTAGCGGACAGCCATAGTCAAGCAGTCTTTCTCCGGTTACGGTTCCGATGATGGCATTGAGCACCCTGGAGGGGACGCGCCGGAGCCAGAAGGAGTCACCCTTACCCCTTCGGATGCCGCTTACAAAGTCAAAGCCCTGAGCGATTTTGTCCATCATGGGAATGATATGCTCCGGGTCTATTTGAAGATCCGCGTCGATGGTTACAAGCGTACACCCCTTGGCAACGGAAAAACCGGCAATCAAGGCCGGATGCTGCCCGAAATTACGGGTCAACTGGACAATTCGAAGCGGTGGGTTATCGGCGGACACTTCCCGAATTTTTTTGAGGAGCCTGAGGGTTTGATCCCGGCTGCCGTCGTCCACAAAAATAAGCTCATAGGCATAGGCAGAGTTGCCCAGGACCTCTTTCAGCTTTCGATAAAGGGGTGGGATGCTTTCCTCTTCATTGTAAACAGGGATGATGACCGACAGGTCCATAATCATTCTCGCAGTCGTTCACAGATTCAGTATCACAAAGTCTCTTAATGTTGCCCGGAACCGACCCACCTTGGGTCGTGTCTCTTAAGCAAAGCTGTTCACCGCTGACTTGTGGATGCGGGCAAAGGCTCCTTGGAATCAATAGGCTATCTTTTGAGTAAAATCAAGTGATATGTGATGGAAACGTCCAAATCGACGCAAACGCCGGAAAATGATGCTGCTTCAAAAGGACCGATCAGCACGCAACTTC
>QMLQ01000284.1 GCA_003646815.1 Deltaproteobacteria bacterium
AAATTGCGGGTATCCGTTTTTCGGTTGAGAGGGGAAAATGTTTTTTCCTCCAGCAACCTGAGCCAGCGTACCGATCGTTTTTGGAAGAAGGAGACCGTGACCCCGCACGGATGCCTGCTGATATTCGCATCCGCCTCCAGCCAGGGCACATCCCGGGCATTGAAAAACTCGACAAGTTTTTTGACAGCGGTCAGTCCTGGTCCATGTTTCAGGATGGTACTGACAGAGTGATCGCACTCAAACCACCGGGATTCGATCAACCCTTCTGGGTAGCCAGGATGAAGCCGAATTTTGCCGAAGCAACCATTTATCTGAGTGAGAGAATGGTCAATCGGAAAAATGGCCGGATAGTCCTGTCAAATCCCGTGAGTTATCCCCTGGATCAGATCCTGCTCATGTATACCCTGGCACGAAGACGGGGGGCCTTGCTCCATGCAGCAGGGATTGAGGTAGATGGGAAAGGATATATATTTCCCGGTAAATCCGGCGCAGGTAAAAGCACCATTACAGGGCAGTTTGCTTCCAAAAAAAAGATAGGGTTGATCAGTGACGACAGGATCGTGGTGAGAAAGATGGATGGGGGCTTCAGGGCCTATGGAACCCCATGGCCGGGCGAGGCCGGAATAGCTTTCAATAAGGACGTTGCCCTTTCAGGCATTTTTTTCCTTCACCATGGACCTGCCAACCGGATAAAAGAAATTGCCCTTCAGGAGGGGTTGGAGAGGATTCTGCCGGTGACTTCCATACCCTGGTATGATCGAGAAATCATGCCCAGAATCCTGGCTTTTTGTGAGGACCTTATTTCCCATGTTCCTCTTTATGAACTCTGTTTTAAACCGAGCGTTGAGGTTGTGGATGTTTTTGAGCAGTTTATTGCAGCAAGGCCATAAGGGCGTTGATCAGGCGAAACGGAGAAAACCGGTTGAAGCTGAAACTTTGTCTTTTTTTGAAGATATTCTGGAAAGGGGGCTGACCCTCCGCGTCAGGGTAACTGGTGAAAGTATGAAACCCTTCCTGCGAGGCGGGGAAATTGTGAGCATAAAAAAAGAATCACCCGATGGCCTGCGAAAAGGAGACCTCCTGTTTTTCAAAAACTGCCATGGCCCTCCTCTCCTCCATCGCCTTATCCAAAAATGTAACACACCCGATGGAGAGATCACATTCCTGACTAAGGGAGACGCCCTGCTCGCGCTTGATAAACCTGTCCCTTATCACAGTATCCTGGGGAAAGTCAGCAGAATAGAAAAGAGAAATGCGAGAGCAGGATCGAAATACAAAGACATGGAATCCCTCCATTGGCGCATGATGAACGCCACCACAGCCTACCTCAGCCTTCTCACCTCACGCCTCCGTTGTGGCCTTTCAAGGTTGAAGGGACTGGCCTCTTCGCGATCGAGCTAGCCATTCAAACCAGTGATCAATATCTGATAAGCTCTTTCAACTCATTTGCAAAAAATTCCAAGGAAAAGCAAATTGAAATGTGGCTGGATAAGCGTTCATATGACTTCCCAGGCCTCGTCCATTGCAGATTATTGGTTCGAAGACGCGGTTAAAATCGGATGGGATTTTGGGGCGTTAGGTTTTTCAGGAAATCATCGCACGGGAGGCAAAGGGTGTTTTTTATCTTTAGCCGGTCTTTCCCTCGATATAAAAGACAGGTATCCGCTTCAGGATAGTCCTTTTGAAAGGCCAGCAGGCCATTGAGCATTTTGGGGTGCACCTTTTCCGTGTTTTTTACCTCTATGGCGCAAAAGGTATCCTTCCCATAGAGGACAAAATCAACTTCATTGCCTGATTTTGTCCGCCAGAAGTAGAGAGTGCATTCATCTTGCCTGTAAGCATTCCATGCCCTGAGATGCTGAGCGACCAGTCCCTCAAGAGCGGCCCCATCAATCTCCTGAGGCGCATCCAGCGGGCCGGCTGGGCGAACCGATCTGAAGACCCCGGAATCAAAATAATAGAATTTGGGGTGTGAAGATAAACGCCGCTTGGCCCGTTTGGTAAAAATCGGTATGCGGAATGCCAATAATAGGTCTTCAAGTATTGCAACATACCCTTCAACGGTCTTCCTTTCCACCTGGCTATCCCTGGCAATATTTGCGATATTTAAGAGAGCTCCGTGCGACAGGCTGGCTGATTCCAGAAATCTGCTGAATGCTCCTATGTTTCGCACAAGCCCTTCCATCTGCACTTCTTCCCTCAGGTAGACGGTAACATAGGCGTTGATAGCCTCTTGAGGATTTCGGGCATCATTGACAAGAGGAACCATGCCGATCCGGAGCGCCTTTTCCAGGGAAAACGCCTCGCCCAGCTCAGTCGCCATGAACGGGTGCATGGTCTTCACCACGGCGCGCCCAGCCAGCAAATCCACTCCTGACCGCTTGAGCTTTCTTGCGCTTGAGCCGGTTAGCACAAAACGCCATCCAGCATGCCGCTCCATGAGTTGATGCACCACATCCAGAAGCTGTGGCAACTTCTGGATTTCATCCACCACGATGGTTTCCCCCGGTTTTTGTGCCTCGGCTAGTTCACGCAGCCTTTCGGGCTTGGCAGAGAATGCCCGATAAACTTCAGGTGCCAGGAGATCAACAAAAACGGCATCTTCATAATGCTGCTTGAGCCACGTAGACTTGCCTGTGCCGCGGGGGCCAAAGAGAAAAAAGCTCTGCTTTGTATCCTGGAAAAAACGAGGTTTAAATTCCATATTTGCTTCCTTTTCGGAATTTGTGTTTCCATAATGGCAGAAAATAGGCCGAATGTCAAGTAGATCTGTTAAGGGTCAAAATAAGGATTAAAACAGTTCAGCGATCATCTTTGTGGCAAAAGGTCACGAACGCGTTGACGGGGAAACAGACTTGGAATCCGGGTGGATTAAACGTTCATATTGCTTCCAGGGTCTTGCAATAGACTTCCTTTGTGATAGGAGAGACTTTCCTTTTATTTCGAAGCATCTGGATTCCCGTTTTGGCCATCAGGAATATCCCGTAAGAGACCACTTTGATTTCGAAATCCGTTTCGTAGAGCTGCCCTACGGCATCCCGGAGGATGCAACCAGGGTGATCACGACAGAGAATATCACTTGTTACCGTGATGGGCGGGATGTCTATTTTCGGTCAGAGGATGGTGCCACGGTCCGTTTGGATCCCATTGCCCAAAGCGCGAAGGGATTCTTGACCAAAGAGATTCTAAACAATGAAGCCGCACTTTTTCCCTTATTATTCGGTGCCCTGTTTGAAAATGCAAAATACCAGGGATTATTCAGCCTGCATGCTGCAGGTGTATGGAATGAAGGGGTGGGGTATCTCATTACGGGAGGTAGTGGGTGCGGAAAAACAAGCATTGCCTTGAGCCTGGTGTGCGAAGGTTTCAAATATGTATCTGATGACGTGCTTTTTTTCAGGGAAAAGGATGGACAAATTGTTGTTCAAACATTCGATAGAAATTTCCATGTTTCCAGGGATTGGGCAGCTCACTTTCAGGCGCTTCAGAGGGGTGGAGTGCTCCTTAGTGATCCGGATGATTCTAAAATTGTCGTGGATATTTCAAGATATTTCCCTGGATCACACCTCGCTTCTGTCAGGCCGGATGCTATCATTTTTGTGAGCATTGTCCCCAATCAAGAAACCTTTTTAAGCTACTTGGGACAAACTGAGGGCTATTTGCGGCTGTTGAGACAAATAAGTTTGGCAGCAGATC
>QMLQ01000285.1 GCA_003646815.1 Deltaproteobacteria bacterium
CGGGAATCAGGGAAAGGCTGGAGTTGGCCGAGGTGCCCGAAATAATCCGCGGAGTGCCGCTGGCACTGGTGTGTGCGGGGTTGATGTCCATAGCATTCCTGGGTTTCGCTGGTTTCTCTATCAAGTAACTCCTGAAGGGGGTAATTTATGGCTGAAGAGAAAAAAACAGAACCCATGGAACCGTCCATCATTACTATTATAATGATGCTGAGCGGGAGCGCGATAGGCTATCTGAAAGCCGCCGCGGATAAAGAAAAACAAGACAAAAAAAAGGAAAACCTCCAGCTGGCCCGTTTCACTATAGATCTTCTGGCTGTTCTGGAGGAAAAAACCAAAGGAAACCTTGAAGAAGAGGAAAAAAAGACTTTGGAAAATGTGCTGGCAGATCTGCGCCTGCAGTATATTAAGGCCACCGGCTGAAGGAAATTGAACCCCGGCTTGATTTTTCCGGTTTTTTCTTTTTTTAACTTTATCTTTATTTCTTCTCTCTTTTTATTATATTGATAATCCGAAATAAAGGCTCTTTCAAGGAGTTTCTTTTTTTCTTCCTCCTTTCAAATTACAGGGAGGAATTTTTTTAGCGGGAACCGCAAAGGGAATGGATCGAGTTTTATGGAGTTAAGAGTGATCTCTCCGGGGCCCACTTTTCGAGCAGCCTCAGTTTTTATCCTGAGTTGCATTTTGATTACAGCTTTCGGCTGCAGTGAAAAGGTGGCCAGCGACCTGGGATTTAATCTTCTGCCGCAAGACATGGTGGGTGGTCTGCCGGTCCAGAAGGAGTTTAGGCAGGTGGTGGAATCAGCCACGGTACCGGGTGCTTCTGCCAACAAGGGAGGGCAGGCCCGAGTATATGTGGGCCGCCTCGGGGATTACCGGATGCGCACTCTGCTTGGCTTTCGGGTGAGTCTTCCTCCGGGAACCGTGGTCCACTCTGCTGAGCTTAACCTCTACGTTATAAGCCTTAAAGGGGAATTGCCTCTCAGGTTGTCGGTATACCTGCTTGAACGGGTATTCAAGGAATCCGAGGTTACCTATGAGCTTGCTGCAACAGGTGAGCCCTGGTCGACTCCGGGTGGGGATTTCGGCAGCGAACCCCTCGGAGAAACGCTTTTTGAGGGAAACAGGATCGATACGGTCACTGTGACCCTGGATCCGGAAGCTGTGAACAACCGTCTGGCCTATGGTGACAGCACCCTGCCCTTAATTATCCTGGGGGATGAGCAAGAGGCGGTTCTGGGGCTGATAGCCAGGGAAAGTGTGCCCACCCGGCCGGTGGCTTCCCGGCTGGATCTTATATTTACCATTCCTGGGGAGACCACTTACAGTTTGCTTGAACGCAGGGCATTCATGGATGCCGCTATCACTAGTTTCGAAGGGGTCACCGGCTCCGGGGTTCTCCGGGTCGGCGAAGTTCCGGCTAGCCAGATATTTTTCGCCTATGATTTCAGTGAACTGCCTCCGTTGGCCACCGTGAACCAGGCGCTGCTTCACCTTTGGGTAGCCGGCGGAACCATTGTGGACAGCTTTCTGGTCGGCGCCTACACAGCGGATGAACTTGCCTATGTCTCCGCCGATGAGCCGGTTCTCGGGAGACCGACCCTTGTGGTCGAGGGTGATTCCCTCCTGGTAGTGGATGTCACCCGGGCGGTGCAAAAACTGGTCACTGGGGGCACAAGTGGTGCTGGATCCCGCTATTTGGTGATTTCAAGCCTGAGCAGCGCCAACGTGGCGGGATTTGTGGAATTTTATCCGCCTGAATCACCAGACAGCCTTAGACATCCCTATCTTAGTTTGACCTATACCGATATTCCTTCAACAGGTAAACCTGGAAAATAAGAAATTATCCCCACAGGATTTCAAGTATAATGATACACGAGGAAAAAGAAAACATTGTGAGCGAAGGGGAATGGAGAGGCTTGGTTCTTTTTCTGCTTTTCATTCTTGCCGGCTTGAGTTTAACTCCCGATTCTCTATTGGCGGATTCCATGTTCGCCGGGCACTATCTGGGCATACCGGTTTCAGCAACCGATGCCCGAAGTCGCGCCATGGGTGGTGTTTCAGTGGCTATCAGCGGCGAGGATTTCTCTTTCAGCAACCCGGCCCGCACAGCGACTTTCTGGCGCTCGGGGTTCAATGCCACCGTGGCCCAGGACTATCGCTCTCTTAAAGACTCCAATGGCAAGATCGGTCTTCGCTCCACCGAGTTCCTCGCCTTCCGGGGGATTTTCCCTACATATAAAAATTTTATCGTTTCCTGGGGTATTCACCAGTGGAGAGACCTCACCTGGAACTATTCTGATAAAGTACGCCTCGCTCAGTTGCCGAACGATCTTTTGAGGAGTTTTTCTTCAGAGGGTGGCCTTTATGTGAGTCGCCTGGCTGTGGCCAGAGCTCTGAGCTCTCACCTTGCCCTGGGCCTGGGTATGGACTGGATGATCGGAAGAACCGACCGCAAAAGAATCTTGGGTTTCTCTAATGCCAGCTACTACAACAGTATCGAGGTGATCAACACCAAGTATTCGTTCTTGAGGCCCACTTTCGGTTTGATGGCTAGTTACAAGCATCTTAATCTCGGTGTCTCGGTGAGTCTCTCCAGGACCGCAGATGTTGACCAAAGCAGTGCCTTTGGTACCCTGGATCAGAACAACAATTCAGTAGTACATTATACCGACAAGCAAACCTACCGTTTGAAATATCCTTTTTGCTGGAGGATAGGGGGGACTTGGAAGATCACCCGGCGCAGCGCGATCGGCTTGGAATACCAGGTCGAGAGGTGGAGCCAGAGCACTCTTTCAGCAGTACCGCCGACGGCTCCTGCGGATCTGAGGAGATACTCGTTTGGCTTGGAGCTTTTGCCCTCGGCCAGCGAAAATCCGCTCTTTTTCCGGAAATTTCCACTCAGGTTCGGGTTTTCACATACCTGCTACCCTTTCAAGATCGGCGGTTTCAAGGTTACCGAAAGGGTATTCAGTTTCGGGGGAGGCAAGTATTTCGGCGGCAATGTTGGTCTGGCGGATATAGCGGTTGAATTTGTAAATCGTAAAACGGGAGTGGCGGGGTATCCTGAGGAAAGTGTTTTAAGAGTTGTTTTTTCTCTCTCGGCTTTTGAGAAGTGGGTGCCCAGGCCTCGCCGGAGGTGACCGGGAAGTAAAATTCTGTTGACAATTTATTTTAAAATTACTATTTTTTTTAATCTATTTTAAACTCGATTATTATTTTTCCGGTTCTGTTTGAGATACTTCCTAAGGGCTGGGAATCTGTGCATTGTATTTATCCGGATTGATTTTATGCAAACCTATTCTACAAAACTGAGTGATATTGAAAGAAAGTGGTATGTGGTGGATGCCACCGATAAAATACTGGGCCGGTTGGCTTCCGAGGTGGCACGGGTGTTGATGGGTAAACACAAGCCGATCTTTGCTCGTCATCTTGATACAGGTGACTTTGTTATTGTGATTAATGCTGCCAAAGTGCGCCTGAGCGGCAAGAAGCTGGAGCAGAAAAGTTATTTCCGTCACACGGGCTACCCCGGAGGAGTCAAGCTGGTGGCTCTTGACAAGCTGCTGGCTGAAAAACCCGAACGGGTCATCCAGCACGCGGTTAAAGGTATGCTGCCGAAGAACAGTCTCGGGCGCCGGCAGTTGAAAAAGCTCAAGATTTACCGCGGAGCCGAACATCCTCATCAAGCCCAGAA
>QMLQ01000286.1 GCA_003646815.1 Deltaproteobacteria bacterium
CAGGATCGAAAGTTCCTCGAAAAAGATTTGAACAAATGGCCTGCTTCGGCCTGCTTTTAGAGAGAAGATGATGAAATCAGGGACAAAAAAGCTGAGAATATTCGTGGTAGGCACTCTGCTGGTGACTGTTACTCTGCTGCTGGATACCCAGTTGCCTGCTGGAAGCCGGTTGGGGAAAATTACCGGAATAATAGGGGAAGTGATAGCGGTCAATCTCGGCCGGATTCATGGTGTAAGGCAGGGTTTACGGGGAACTGTTTTTAAGTTCGACGAACAGAAGCAGACTGTAACAGTAGCCAAGATCCAGGTAATCGCGGTAAGTGAGAACGATTGCCTGGCTCGGATAACCGAACTGTTGGACAGTTTGGAGGTGGGCCAGTTTGTGGATATCGAGGGCACTCTGGGACCCCGTACCCTGGAAAAGGTGGACCTGGAAAAGGAGATGGAAGAGAATGCGCGCAATTACTTTGCCGCTTTCCAGTACACCGAGCCGGACAGTGCGAATTGCTGGGCGGAATGCCGGAAAATACTTGCCCGGAATCCCAACAATCGCCTCGCCCTCGAATTGAAAAAACAAATGATCCGCAACTACTTTCAATGGGCCGAAAGGGAAAAGAACGACGGTAATTTCGCCTATGCCATGATTTATTATACGCGTATTCTGGTCATTGATCCGGAATCCGAACAGGCTTATGAGAACCTCTGGGCATTACTTGATTTGATTGATGTCGAGTCCGAGATCCCGCTCGGGGTGATCGAGAAGAACAGGCCGCCCGATTACTATTATGCAATCGCGGAGCAGTACTATCGCCAGGGACAATTCGAGAAATCCAAGAAGTATTTCGATTATTTGCTTAAGAATTATGTGCAAGAAGACCTTGTTGCCCGGGAAGGGATCGAAAAGAATGACCGGATGCTCAAGTTGATGGCCGAGTTGCGTCGCAAGCGAGCCGAAGTCGCCAGGCTGGCCGCTCAGCGTGAACAGCAAAAGCAGGAAAGTGAACAAGCCAGGCGAAAAAAACTGGCGCAGGTTCGTTATTACAGAACAGTGGCGGAGGATCTTTTCAGAAAAAAGGATTATACCGGAGCCCTGGTATATTATTACCGGATTCTGGATATCATTCCGGATGATTCGTTGGCTCAAGCCAGGCGTGAACAGATCGCCATGGCCGATATGGTGTTGATACCCGCGGGGGAATTCAGCCGGGGCAGCAGCAATCGTGAAATCGGCGAGATAATGGTGGATTTCGGCAGTAATAACTTGCTCTATCGGGAGTTGCCCAAGAAATGGGTCTATCTCGATTCATTTTATATCGACCGCTACGAGGTCACCAACCGCCAGTACAAGCATTTCATAGAAAGTACCGGTCACAGCCCGCCGTTGCACTGGAAAAACGGCACCTACCCGGAAGGAGAGGACAATTTTCCAGTGGTTTATGTGAGCTGGCTGGAGGCCAACGCCTATGCCCGTTGGATCGGAAAACGACTGCCGACCGAGGCGGAATGGGAAAAAGCAGCCCGGGGCTCCAACGGTTTCCAGTGGCCCTGGGGAGATGAGTTCTATCCCCACCGCTGCAATGTTAAAGAGACAGGAAAGGGAAGGCCCATGCCGGTGGGAAGTTTTCTCAACGGGGCGAACGAATACGGTGTAATGGACTTGGCCGGCAATGTCTGGGAATGGGTCTATGATGATCTCAAGCCCTATCCGGGCTATAACCGTGAATTGTATTTTTTCCCATCCACAGTGCGAAAAGTAATCCGCGGCGGTTCTTTCAAAGAAACCGGAGATTATGCCCGCGGGGCTTTCCGCGGCGATGGAGCCGTGGATCAGCTGTACAACAATGTGGGATTCCGTTGCGCAAGAGATCTGCCCGGACGAGCTGAGAGTCCGGAGGGCTGAAAAAGAAATCAAGTAAGCTCTTGACGAATCTTCTTATAATCCTGTTTTTTCACAGATTCATTTCCAATTTTGCTCTGCTGACATTGAACCCTTGAGGTTATACTTGCTTGCCAGTGAGTTCTTGGGCGAGCTTTCACCGGTGCAACACTCTTTGCACCATTTGACACCAGTTTGATAATTCTTGGAACAACCTTTTTTAAAGCCGGGGATTCTTCCGGCAATCCAAGGTGTATTATCAATTTTGAGTTTTCAGCCGAACTTTGGTCAGGATATGGGATATCGAGATTCTTTTCGAGCATATTATAGAATAATATTGCTTTCTTCTCTGGTATTGTCGACTTTGTTTCAGCCCGATTTTGGAGTAGAATTTCTTGATGGCAGCCTAAAGGATATTGTCTGGTTGAATTTTTCGGGCCGGGCAGCGTTGATTTTTCAGCGGGTTAGTTCTTTCATCTCCACAGATCCTTCCGACTACAAAGCTTATTTCCTCCGCGCCAGTTGTTATGGCTGGTTTATCGCTCCCAATCCGGCGAACAGAAGGTATGATAATCCGCTGCTTGAATCCCTGGAGGCCTGTATAGATTATGCCGCGCGAGTAGAGGAAGATTCCTCTGAATACGGCAAGGCGCTCTATTTCAAGGCATTGGCAATGGTGGTTCAGGCCAGATTCAAGGCCATTCGTGGATATAAATTCTCCTCCCGTTGGGCGACCCGAGGGGCAAAAGATGCGGCTGAAAAACTGGTGGAGAAATTTCCCGATGAGATTGATGCCGCTCTGCCTTTGGCGATTTTCCATGCATTTTGGGGTGGGAGCCCCATCTGGGCGCGGATAGCCCAGGTTGCCCTGCTGGTTCCCCGCGGCGACAGGAAGCGGGGCATCCGAATGCTGGAGCAAATCGCGGAAAATGGTGATGACAGCAAGCTGTGGGCCAGTTTGGCGCTGCTTAATATCTATTCTATGAATCCCCACTCAACCCACAAGGCCCTGGAAGTGGCTCAACAGTTGCACTACCTTTTTCCGGATAATGCCCTCTTTCAACTGACTTTGGGCGACTGCTACCGGAGTTTGGGCCGCTGGGTTCTGGCGGAGGGGGTTTATCAGAGTATCCTCGCCAAAGTCAAGAGCCGGCTTCCGGGTAACGATGAAGATGTTTGCGAAATCAGCCGCTTGCGTGCGGTCGAATGCCAGATAAATCTGGGGAAAATGCAAGAGGCTTTCGAGGGGGTAAAGGGCATTTTGACTTCAAATCCGATCAATCCGGAATGGGTTGTTCCGTGGGCCCATCTTTATGCAGCCCGTATTTACCGCTACCGCGGGGACCTGAAAAGGGCGGAGAGAGCTCTGAGGTATGCCCTGGAAGGCAGAGACATCGATAAGCTGCACAAGGCGGCGAATCAGGAACTGGAGGCGGTTAGAAAGGAGCTTAAAAAGCAGGAGGAAAAATAAAAGCCTTTTTATGGTGGGCAATGGTTGCCCCCAAGCTTTCTCAGTTTTCCGGCAAGGCCACTTCCTGATCCTTGTATTGCAACTGGTAGAGGTCGTAGTAGATCCCCTTGCGCTGGAGAAGTTCCTCGTGGGTACCGGTTTCGACTATTTGACCGTGGTGGATTACGATTATGCGGTCGGTGTGGCGGATGGTTGAGAGGCGGTGGGCGATAATCAGGCTGGTACGCCCCGAGATGAGACGTTCCAGGGCCTGTTGGATAAGATGTTCGGTGTGGGAATCCACACTGCTGGTGGCCTCATCCAGTACCAGAATTTTCGGG
>QMLQ01000287.1 GCA_003646815.1 Deltaproteobacteria bacterium
GATTGCCGATCTGTATGAAAACAACCTCTTTCTCTCCAACCTCTATGAGTTTCTTGATCTGAAGCCGAAAGTCAAGGAACCCGGTCACCCTGTTTCAATCCCGCAGCCCATGCGAAAGGGCCTTTGTTTCGAGCATGTGAGTTTCAAATACCCCACTAATAACCACAAGGTCCTTGATGACGTTTCTCTTTCTGTCGGTCCCGGGGAGGTGGTCGCACTTGTGGGGGAGAATGGGTCGGGCAAAACAACGCTCGCGAAACTCCTGTGCCGCCTGTACGATCCGGAAGGGGGCGTCATTACATACGATGGAATCGATCTTCGCCGTTTTGAAGCCACTGCATATAGACGGGAAATCGGCGTCATTTTTCAGGACTATGCCAGGTACCATTTGACCGCGCGGGAAAACATTTGGTTTGGGAACACTCATTTTGGCGCCGATGAGCAGCGAGTTCAGGAAGCTGCACAAAGAGCAGGGGCTCATGACCTCATTAAGAAGCTTCCCAAAGGCTATGAGACCATTTTGGGACGGTGGTTTGACGATGGCGAAGAGCTGAGTATCGGTGAATGGCAGAAAATGGCCCTTGCGCGGGCATTTTTCCGCGATGCCAGGGTCATTGTCCTCGACGAGCCAACAAGCGCTCTGGACGCGAAGGCCGAATATGAGGTTTTTAAGAGGTTTCGGGAGTTGCTGGACGGGCGTTCGGCCGTCCTTATCAGCCATCGGTTTTCAACCGTAAAGATGGCCGACAGGATCTACGTGCTCGATAGGGGGAGCATTATCGAAAGCGGGACGCACGAGGAGTTGATAAAGCTTGGTGGAAAATATGCGCAGCTTTTCGAGAGACAGGCACAGTATTATAAATGAGGGATGACGAGAAGTGAGAAAAGTTTACAGGTAAGCTGAGAATGACGAAGACGAAGTCAAGAGGATTTTTTCTGAAGCGCCTTTTTTCCCTGAATCCGTTTTCCATTACAATCGGATCTACAGTGATTGTGCTGGTGCTCTATTTCATCAGCGTTCCTATCCTGGAGCTTATTGATCTGAAGTTGTACGATCTCCGCTTCGTGTCAAGGGGGCATCTCAGCCCTTCGCCGGCGGTCGTCTTGGCGGTGATCGATGAAAAGAGTCTTGATACAGAAGGCCGTTGGCCATGGCCCAGGTCCAAAATGGCCGGCCTCGTGGAGAAGCTTTCCCAGGCCGGGGCAAAAGTCATCGGTTTTGATATTGGTTTTTTGGAGCCTGAAAAGGATTCTTTAGCAAGTGATCCGGCGCTTGCCAGGGCCATCAAGGAATCTGCCGCGACAGTGGTCCTCGGCTACTTCTTTCACATGAGCAAAGAGGGTTTGAATTACCAGATTAGCCAGGAGGAGATTGACCGGCAGCTCGGACAAATTGCACCTTCCAGGTATCCACAGGTCATTTATGAAGACCAATCCGCTGCCCCGCCCCTTATCAGTGCCTACGCACCCGAAGGAAACCTCGAGATTTTCACAAGGGCCACCAGGAATTCCGGTTTTTTCAACATAATTCCGGATAGGGACGGGGTGGTGCGTTGGATGCCCCTGATTATCAAGTGCGGCAATGGTCTCTTTCCACCCATGTTTTTCTTGTGTGCCTGGCATTATCTTGATCTCCCTCCGCTGCGGGTCAGAATTGCAATAGATGGAGTACAAGGCATAGAAATGGGGAAGCGATTCATAAAGACCGATGAAAAGGGGAAAATGCTCATTAATTACCTTGGCACTCCGAGAACGTTCCCCCATTTTTCCATCAGCGATATTCTCCGCGGACAGGTACCCGAGGGAGCGTTCAAGGACAAGATTGTTTTGGTCGGGTCAACGGCAATGGGTATCTATGACCAGAGAAATACCCCGTTCAGCCCTGTCTATCCCGGTCTTGAAATCCAGGCGACGGTTATAGACAACATCCTGAAAAGTAGATTCCTGACAAGAGACAACTGGGCAATGGCATGTGATCTGATCGCCATTATCCTGCTTGGTTTCATCATGGGTTTTGCTCTTCCGCGTTTAGATGCCGTCAAAGGGGCACTTTTCACATTAGCGGTATTTGCTGCTTATGTCCTTTTTGCGCGTTGGGTTTTTGTGAGTCTTCGTACCTGGATCAACATGGCCTATCCATTACTGGTCATCATCCTGAGTTATCTTGCCCTTACTGCCTACCATTATTTCACTGAAGAACGGGAGCGCAAGAAGATCAGGGCGACTTTTGGTCATTATGTTTCAAACACGGTGATCGAGGAGATGCTGAAAAGTCCTGAGAGGCTGAGGCTCGGGGGTGAAGAAAAGGTTTTGACGGTCCTGTTCAGTGATTTGGCGGGCTTTACCACGTACTCAGAACGCCTTCGACCCAATGAGATGGTGAACATCCTGAGTGATTATTTCAAGGATATGACCGAACAGGTTTTTGCGCACAACGGCACATTGAAGGAATATGTTGCTGATGAAATGATGGCTATCTTCGGAGCGCCTCTTGAGCGTTCGGATCACGCGGTCCTGGCTTGCGGCGCGGCCCTGGGCATGCGCGATCGGCTCAGGCGGCTGCGGGAAGAATGGCCGAAAATAGGGCGGCCGGCGCTGCGCGCGAGGACCGGTGTGAACTCAGGGCCCATGCTGGTGGGAAATCTTGGTTCGCCGTATCGGTTCGCGTACGGGGTGCTGGGTGATCATGTCAATCTCGGGTCCAGGCTTGAAGGCCTGAACAAAACGTACAGCACGGAGATCCTTATTGGGGAAAACACCGCTGAACTGGTTGGTGATTCCTTTATGTTGCGCGAGGTTGACATGGTTCGGGTCAAGGGAAGGGTACAGCCGGTGCATGTGTATGAGCTTGTAGCCAAGGCAGGCGATGTGCTTCCTGAAAAGCAATTGGATGCCTTCAGCAGTTACAAGAAGGGGCTTGAAGCCTATCGCGATCAACGATGGACGGAAGCATTGGCCCATTTCGAGAAGGCATTGTCCTTGTGGCCGGAAGATGGCCCTTCAAAGGTTATGGCCGAACGGTGTCGGATTTACCTGGAGACTCCGCCGGAGGGTGAATGGGATGGCGTTTTTCAGCAGCTCACAAAATAGACGAGGGAGGGATATGGTATAATCATTTTCTAACGTAAACATTGTAATCTGAAAGAGGGGTAATTTTGGAGGTCCCAGAAAAGTCCCGTTGTCGATAAGTTGGCAACGGGACTTTTTTGATCGTGAAGGAGTTTCGCAGGCGGGGGTCTGTAAGAAAATTGGGTTGACATGTGGCTCACCGACCATGCTATCCTGTGCCCGTCTTCACACGGTTCTGGTCCCTGTAAGCACATCGATACCGCCGGATGACAGATTGAGATAATGGCCCCAACAGGGGCCTTTTTACTATTCTGCTGAAAAAGTCAGCGTTCGAGGCTGTTTATGATCAAAAAAGTATTTCCCGTGCTGGGTCTTTCCATCTTTGCCTCCATGCTTGGTGTCGGCATTGTGGCCCCGCTGCTGCCCCTCTATGCTGAGAAAATGGGCGCAACCGGCATCTGGATCGGCATGATCTTTGCCGGGTTCTCTGTGTCCCGGGCAATCGTCATGCCGATTGCAGGGAAATTTTCGGACCGCAAGGGGAGGAAGGCATTCCTGAGTGTGGGCATGCTTGCCTATGCCGTCATCTCCCTGGGC
>QMLQ01000288.1 GCA_003646815.1 Deltaproteobacteria bacterium
CGGGTTTCAATGCCTGGTAAACCTCGGACTGCTCCCTGCCTTGAACAACAGATATGATGAACGTTGCGTTGCACTTACCTACAATGATACAGGAAATTTCATAGATACCTGGGTAACCTTAAAGATCAATGCCGAATCCCCCTGTGTTTTTACCAGGGGAATTCATTCCATCGACCTTCCCGTGCGCCACGGGGAGGGAAAATTTATTGCGGCGGAAAGCGACCTGTCTAAGCTCTTCCGTCAAAACCAGGTTGTTCTCCAGTATGCAGGGACCGATGAAAATCAAGCCGATGGACACTGCTACCCCTGGAATCCCAACGGCTCACTCGGGGACATCGCCGGGATTTGTGATCCTACCGGCAGGATTTTTGGTCTCATGCCTCATCCAGAAGCATACAATCATTTTACGAATCATCCTGCATGGACCAGGGACAAGGAAGCCCTCCTGCGCGAACAAAAAACCCTGAAAACTGAAGAAGGCAAAGGAATACAATTTTTCAGAAACGCAGTCAACTACCTGAGAGAAAACTTTTGACGCGCAGGCACACCGCCCACTGTCCAGACCCAAAAAATAGAACATGAGATCCAAATGACTCAATGACAAAACCTATTTCGGTCACGAGCCTGCTGGGCCCACGGGCAATGGAGGAGCTAAAATTCACATTTCTCCTTGACCCTTCCTTCTTATAATTGTATGCTCGTTTGCGTTTTTTTGCATTTTAACCGGCCCATTTATGGGCGGATGATGACGTTCAATGAGTCATCAATTCTTTTTAAAGGAGATAAGAACAATGGCTTCCAATTCCAAAAAGACTAAACTCATCAGGGCCAGAAAGGCCAGGCCCAACAGAAAAAACCTCAAGGCGGATATGAAGCGCCTCCAGGAAAACACGAAAATTCTAAGGTCACTTGCCGAACAGGAAGAAAAATAGATAAAAGGAGTAACGATGATGAAAGACGTTGTAATAGTCTCTGCATGCAGGACTGCCGTTGGCGCCTTTGGAGGAACGCTTCGCGACCTGAATGCGGCCGTTATCGGAAGCGTCGCCATGAAAGAGGCAATCCGGCGCGCGGGTATTGACCCGGCCATAATCGAGGATGTGCGGTTCGGCTGTTGTATTGAGCCTGCGGATGCGTTGAACGTGGCACGCGTTTGCGCCCTTATGGCCGGCATTCCCGATACCGTGACCGCAGTAACCGTAAACCGCGTCTGTATTTCAGGTATGGAGGCCGTTATATCAGGAATGGCCATGATCCAGGCCGGTATGGCAGACATCATCCTGGCAGGAGGTGTGGAACATATGTCCGGTGTGCCCTACTCCGTCCCCAATGCCCGATGGGGATGTCGGCTCCAGGACCACGTCTTCGTGGACAACATGATCCATGCACTCCATTGCGGATCCCACCTCATTCCTCATCCCGAGGATGGCCCCGTGAAAGAGGGTATGCCGCTCGAACTTTTCAAAGGAAAGCCTTACATCATGGGGCATACCGCTGAGTTTATCGCCCAGCTTCACAATATCAGCCGGGAAGAGATGGATGAAGTAGCGCTCCGCAGTCACAATAATGCGGAAAGGGCAACCAATGAAGGCGATTTCAAAGATGAAATTGTCCCCATTGAGGTGCCCCAAAGGAAAAAGCCACCGATCATTTTTGATAAGGACGAACACTTTCGACCCGGCCTTACCATGGAAGACCTCAAGAAACTGCCCCCTGCCTTTATTCCCAAGATAGGGAAGGTCACTGCGGGGAATTCCTCAGGTATCAATGACGGCTCCAGTGCAGTGGTAATCATGTCTGCCGACAAGGCCAGGGAATTGGGCATTCAGCCCATTGCCAGAATCAGGGCCATCGGACGTGGAGCCTGCCATCCCTCGGTCATGGGTTTGAGCCCGGTGCCAGCGGTGAAAAACCTTTTTGAAAGAAATCCCGATATTAAGCTGGATGACTTTGAGCTCATCGAGGTTAACGAGGCGTTTGCAGCGCAGTATTTGGGATGTGAAAAAGAACTGGGCCTCAACCGGGAAATCACGAATATCAACGGTTCCGGGATCGGCCTGGGTCACCCGGTGGGATCAACCGGATGCAGGATTATGGTGACCCTTCTTTATGCCATGAAACATCACGGAAAGAGTTTTGGCCTTGCGACCCTCTGCGGCGGCGGCGGGGTTTCCATGGCGTGCGCCCTGGAAATGATTTAAGCACTTTTTCTTTGCGTCCTTGGCGTCCTTGCGGTGGAAACAAGGTGGGTTTTCTTCACCCAAGGCAGGCTGATGTCTTGAGACGCCTTCCAATGCGGTACTCGATGTGCCGGGTAAGGACTGGCCGGAGTTCCTGGATCACCTCCTCTTCCAGATGAAGTGATGCACGTTCCGGCCACCATCCTGACTGTAATCTATCAAGCGTTTTCACGCTCAGCGGATTCATTCCAGGGCTCTCTGTCGTCTCTTTTGCGCATCTGAGGCAGGCAATGCCCCCTCTCTCGGCTTTGAAAACCGCTCTCCCCTGCCCTTCATAGGACCTCTTACAGATGGTGCACTCATGCAACTGGATTTCGTATCCCCCAAGGGTCATTGCCCGCGCTTCAAACAAAACCCGAAGCGTGTCCCTCTCCTTTCCCTCGTGAAGGGCACCGAGACATTTCTTTAAGAGATTAAACATGGCAGGATCGGCAACCCGCAGGGGAAAAAGGATCTCAGTGAGCTCAACCAGGTAACCGCCCAGTGAAAGCAACGTATAATCTGATCTCAGGGAAGGGAAATTCTCCAGGAGTTTTCCTGATTGGAGAAAACAGAGGTCACGCCCCGGCTTTTCGGTGTATTCAAGCGTTGAGAGACAGAAGTGATCCAGGCAGTTCACGAATCGCCTACGGCTCCTCCTCGCCCCCTTTGCAATGCCCCGCAATCGACCCCGATCCGCACTGAAAAATGTGACGATCAGGTCAGATTCCCCGATTTCCTTTATTCTCAGGATGATGGAAGGTGAAACGTGTGCTTTCATTGCACAGCTCAGCTCCCTTCCTGCTTTCCTCCGTACAATTCCTTTATCTTCGCCCTGTCAGGGCTACCGTCATCCAGGCGGGGAAACCGATCCACAAATTCCACGTACTGGGGTTTCTTGTACCGCGCAATACGTTCTCCGACAAACTCGATAAGCTCGCGGCTCTGGAGCTGTTCGCCTTCCTTCAAAATACAGACTGCTTTTATGCCTTCCTTCCACTTGGGATCGGGCACCCCGAAAACCACTGTCTCTGTCACGGCAGGATGCTCCAGGATGGTCTTTTCAACTTCCGCAGGATACACATTTTCACCACCCGGTTTGATCAGTTCCTTTTCCGGTTTTCTCCCGGCATACCAGAGAAAACCTTCTTCATCAAAACGACCAAGGTCCCCCGTGTGATGCCAGCCATTCCTGAATGTGTACTCGTTGTCTTCGGGAAGATTCCAATAGCCCTTAAAAACCATGGGCCCCTTCATGGTAATCTCGCCCACCTCTCCAATGGGGACCGGACGGTCATAGTCATCCACAAGCCGTACCTCTGCCAGCGGTAATGTCCTTCCGGCAGCGCCCGGTCGATCATTATACGGACCAAAGGTCGCCAGGCATGAGGTCTCTGTCTGCCCATACAGGACATAAAACGTGCCGCCGGTCA
>QMLQ01000289.1 GCA_003646815.1 Deltaproteobacteria bacterium
GCAAGGTCCTTGAGCATCTTGGGTTCCGCCTCAATGGTGCCTTCACTGAGATTGAGCACCATCTCAAAGGCCAGGGTCCGGATCATCTCGTTGAGCAGTTTGCCCACCTCTCCCTGGGGCGCGGCGCCCAGCTTGCCGATCCACATCTTTGCGATCTCGCGGGACTGCCTGAGCCTTGCCCCCACCTCCTCCATCTTGACCGAGTAGCGGTTGACCGCGCTCTTGGAGACCCTGTCGGGCAGCCCTTCTTCCTCGAGGATCGCATTGATCCTCCTGGCGGCCTCAAGCTGTGTCACCCGGGGATCCCGCAGCAGCTCATGGAGCTTTTCGCGTATGTCGTCAGGCAGCCTCTCTATGCTGGATCGCTGCGCCATATTAGACCTCTAGTCCTCCGGCCTTGGGCGCTTTACACCCGGCACAACGGCCCTGCCTGCAGCAGCATCAGAGCCGCGGCCGGTGAGCCTGGCGACCTTCACGCCCGCAACACTCTTCACTGTGACAAGCCCCTGCTCCTCCAGCCAGGCAAGGTCAGATCGCAGACGATCCCGGCTTACCGTGTGCCCCAGTGCCTCAAGCACGCTCTGGAGCACATACTCGTTGAGGTCATAACCCGGGTCTTCCTCCAGGGCCCGGAGGATTACCAGCCTGCGGTCTGCATCCAGGAGTTCCGCGAATTTGACCATGTCACTTATCCTTGTTGATGAGATACTCGTTCATGATATCCGCCACGCGGTTGATGCCGCCCAGGCGGCCCTTCATTTCGCCCAGCTCGCTCGTGAGGTAACGGATGTCTTCCCGCAGGCCGTTAAGCTCTGCGCGGCTGGGAATATGTGAGATGTCCGTACTTATCCTCACCACGCTCTTTTCTATCTCTTCAATTCGTGATGACAGCCTTTCCTTGACCTCGTCCACGCGCTCATTGGTTGCCTGATAGCGGCGGCTTACCCATAAATACAGGGAGATCACGATGTTATACACCATCTGGCCGATAGCCACCCATGTCCTCGGGCTCCATTCCATGTCAATCATCAGGACCTGCCGCGAATCGCATTGATCATTCCCACCGCCAGGCCGGGGTTCGCATCCCCGACCTCCGCGCGTTTTTCTTTGCCCCGGTGGTAAGCGCTTACGCCCAGGATGCTTAGCCACCCCGCCCATACCCATTGCGGCACCACGGGGACGGGCATTTCAGCCAGAGGCAGGACAAAATAGATACATATAACGGCCAAAGGGAAGGCGAACCCGTTGAACGGCCTCCAGGAATATTGCGGCCAGTGTTCGCTTTTGCGCTCTTCCCGCATGGTTTGATTGACTTCCCGGATCACGCCGAGTTCCCGCTCGGTCTCGGTTTGGGCCCGCTTCACCGCGATCTCCTGGAGGGCCTCCTCGTGTTTCAGCTCCAGTTCCCGCAGCCGGACTACCGCGTCGGGGTTCGTCTGAATTTTTGCGTAGATATCGGCCGGATTGTCGGGTTCGGCCCCGAAGAGCCCGGCCACCATTGACCCGACGGCTGCGCCTCCCGGCCCGCCCAGGGCGGTCCCCAGGAGCGGGGCGCCGACCTGCACGATCCGTCTGCCTAATTCTTTCCAGTCCATAATTATGCCTCCTGCCATTCGCCGGTGCGCATCATCGCCGCCAGTTCAACGGCGCGACTGCCGGTCTGCCGTGCGAACCTGGAATCCAGTATCTGGGCCGCGGCCTCCGAAAAATCTCCGGCCTTCAGGGCCGCGATCATTTTTTTGAATTTCAACGTGCGGGCGATCCCCATATTGTATGTCATGTCCGCCAGCACGGCCCGGCGGACCTCGTTGCAGTTTCCCCAGCCGGGGATGAATGATGCCTCGCGTTCGGCAATGCGGACCTTGACACCCAGGAGGGCGTCCGCTTCCTCCCTTGGTATGCCGTACGCCATCCAGTGGTCCAGGTTGAAGCCGTAACCGATCGTGAGCACCCCGAGGCTGTCCTTGTATGGATACTGTCGGAACCCTTCATGCCGCCGGATCATCTTTGTCAGCCTGTCCATTTATGACCCCCAAAAAAAAAGACCTGTCCATTTCGAGAAAAAACAGGATCTCGCAATGAACAGGCCTTTTTACCCCTTACAGTTGGCCGTATATAATTTTCAGTGCATCTTGTGGCTATTTTACATATGCGCCACAAGATGTCAAGTGTTTTTTTGTTTATAGAGGGGTCAGCCCTTGACATGTAAATGTCACATGTCAAGGGCTGACCCCATTATTTACACGCTTGTTAGCCACCTGTACATTGCCTTTTCGGAATCAGTCACTTCCCGATAGGCAGTTTCAAATGTTTCTTTTGGAGACCACGACGTGTACCCATCTGGATATTTCACGAGGTATCCGGGCCGTGTTTCACGATTTGATACATCCTGCCCCTTGACGTCTTTAAGGAAAGAACATTCGTCAAGGGGGTAAGCAGTGATGATCTTTGATCCGATGTACAACTTTTCTTCTGGCATAATGACTCCTTTCTTGTTTTGGTGGCTAATTATAGGGGGGGGTCAGCCCTTGACATGTGACATTTAAAGCATCATGCCCGCAAGGATTGTGAATGTCACATGTCAAGGGCTGACCCCATTATTTAATATCCTTCAGCTTCACCACGTACACCCGGGTCCTGCGGCCGTCCAGGTACACGTGTTTCGACAATTCCAGCTTGCAATATCCGCCCATGACCGCGCGGATCCGCGCAGGAATCTCCTTGCCGTTCACATCCACAACAACCCACTGGCCCGGCTTTGGGCTCGTTTTGCCCCCGATCTTTATCTCTACGGATATCTCCATTACATATCCTTCCCGACCATTGCCGCCAGGCTCTCGATCCCCGCACGCCTCTTGTACTCGTCGGCGGTAATGCTTTCCTCGCGCACCCCGGCCATGATGGACGCTTCCTTGCGCCGGAGCTCCTTTTCCCTTCGGATGCCCTCCTCTCTCTGCTCGCGTTCGCTTATGCCGATCATCACCTTCTTGAGGTAGTTGTGGTTTTCGAGCGGGGTCTCGAAATGCTTGTTGCACACGGTTCTCAGGGCCTCGGCAATGCCTGTCCTGCTGATGCGATATTGCCTTTTGTGAAATTTAAATGACTCATTACGAAAGAGCACGGCCGCTTCCCTGAGCAGGCGAAGCAACTTTTTACTCTTGATCCGAAGCGGGGTCACACCGAAAAGCTCGCAATATTCCATTACCAGCTTGGAATATGGTCCGAACTCCGGTATCAGGCTGATTATATCGTACCACTCGGCCTCTGCCACTGCCTCTCGCGGGTCAAAGCTTTTTCTGCAATAGGGACACTGCATGGGTTACCTCCTTCTTCAAAAGGCAATATCCTGCCCCATAAAACGGGCTTATAGCTTATCCAGGGCCTCCATTCCCTCCAAGAACACCTTGTCATAGCGCGGCGGAGGGTCCGCCGGCTCAAGCACCCGGATCCATGTTGACAGCCAGATCCAATTATCGTCCCGCCCGCACACCGGGCAACTTTCCCCCGTAAACAGCTCATCGCACTGAATGCATACCTTCGCCTTACCAATCTTCACTTCACTCCTCCTTTACAACATAGAGGTCCGCGGTGCCAAAACCGTAGTCCACCGCACCTAGCTAAACCCAAGCGGGGCGTTACTTTGCCTTAC
>QMLQ01000290.1 GCA_003646815.1 Deltaproteobacteria bacterium
CTCGAGCTTGTCGTTTTCTCCACCGGAGAGCTCGCCCATGATTATACCATCCACCAGGATGTACGGGCTGTAAAACTCCAGTATCCATTCACCCTCGGCTTGCGGCCGGGCCGGCCTTATGAAAGGAGCTTCCGCAAAGCTTTCTAGTCCCTCTCCACTCACCTTCACTTCCTCCAGGTCGCCACGGGCCAGATCGGGCCGGTAGGTGATCTTGCCCCAGGCTTGGCCCAGTGAAAGATCCCCTTCCAGATACTTAGGGTAACCCAGCCCTACCGGAACCCGGGTCATGTAAGGCCGCATCCGCGGATAATTGGGATCGTTCTTTTCTCCATCGCCTCCCACCATACTGGCTCCCACCCGGTAGAACCGACCCTCGGGCAGAAACTTATCCTTTTTCTTCTGGGCTATATACCATTTTTTCATCCGGTTGTCCCAGTACCTTTCAATGGTGGTTCCGCGAGGCAGGCGGAAGCGCATATCATGGTACCGGGTACCCATCTTGTACATCCGATTGCGGAAAACCACCTCCGGCTCCGCTCCGGCCTGCCGCCAGGAGCGCTCGCTGTCGAACACAGGCTTGTTCTTGACACAGAGGGCGCTCTTCAGCTCTCTCTGGGGAAACTCGAAAAAGGGCTTCGCCCGGTTTTTATATTTCATATTGGCCCAGATGTTCTTGTCATCCCCTACCCCGTCCCAGTCCAGGATGCGGGCATCAGGACTGTCTTTTTCGAGAAGGTAATAACTGTAGCGCGCATCAAAAGCTCCGAAACGGCCGTCCATACGCAGGCGGTACATTGTATGGTAGCCCCCGCTTTCATGCTGGCAGATCACCCGGTCTGCCGCCAGTGAATCCCCTGTATACTCCTGCCAAAGCCCTTCGGCGATCCTGCTGTGGGTATCGCAATAACCCCAGCCGTAGACGAAGAGATTCTTGTGCAGATCGGTGACATACCTTTCCTTGCCCCAGGCACCTTCCCAGGCGTTGCACATGCCGCCCACACCCTCGCAGAGCCTGTTAAAAAGCCTCAGCCAGGTATAGAAGGCGATCGCCTTGTCGCGCTCCGAGGAGTTTTCCACCCCCTCGAGGCGGAACACATCATTGACCCAGGTCAACAAGTCGGTACACTCGGGCCAGCGATCCGAGACCACCAGGGGCCCCCTGACCTCTGCCCGGCCGGTGGCATACGGTGCAAGGCACAACAGAGTACAAAAAAGGAGCAGATTCAACTTTTTTCCCACTTTTCCCTCCATTCGAGTAAGTTCCATTCAGGGCTTCAAGTTGTTCCAGGTATGTTATTTTCCATCAAAAATTGTAACCTCTTTATGGATTATCCACAAGAGTATTCAGCGGCTCATCCAGCCTCCATCAACCACCAGAATGTGGCCCTGCACGTAGCGCGAGGCTTCCGAGGCCAGGAAAACCAGCGGACCCACCATATCCTCAGGAGTGGCCCACCTGCCCTGAGGTATTCGCTCGAGGATCTGCCTGTTTCTCACCGGATCTTTCTGCAGGGGCTCTGTGACCTTGGTAAGCACATAGCCCGGAGCGATTGCATTCACCGTAATATTTCGCCCGGCCCATTCATTGGCAAGTTCTTTGGTCAATCCGGCCACCGCGTGTTTGCTCGCCGTATAAGCCGGAATTGTAATCCCTCCCTGGAAACTCATCAATGAGGCCACATTGATAATCTTGCCGTAGCCCTGGGCCAGCATCACTCGCCCTGCAGCACGGCAGAGTCTGAACACTGCGTTCAGGTTGAGCTCAAGGACCGCTTCCCAGTCCTCATCGCTGAAATCCTCCGCCGGTGCCCGGCGGGTCGTCCCTGCGTTGTTCACCAGGATATCCAGCCGGCCGAAGGCTTCCACCGTTTTTTCCACCACGCGCTCTGCGGCGTCGTGCACACAGAGATCTTCTTTGAGCATCAGGGCCTTGCGGCCGAGTTTTTCGATCTGGGTTGCGGTTTGAGCCAGAGATTCGCTGCGGCCCACTAAGGCCACATCTGCCCCGGCCTGGGCCAGCCCGATGGCACCCGCTTTACCGATCCCACGGCTGGCACCGGTCACCAGGGCCTTTTTTCCTTCAAGGCTGAAACTCTCTAGAATCATCGTGCTCCCCGAAAAGTTAAAATTAACCCGGATTGAGCCAGCTGTTTTTTCCATCCGAATACGCAAACCGGCCGCGCTCGCCCTCTACTAAAGCAGCACCTGCCGGTAAATCTCCTGTAAACGCCGGATAACCACAGCCAAAGAGTGGTAGCGAACCACCCACCGGCGTCCTTTCCGCCCGATTTCTTCCCACTTTTCCCTGTTCTCGGCCAGGAAGGTCAGACAATCCACTATATCCTCCACTGTAACCGCGTTGAAAACCGGTGGTTCTTCCGGATAGGCTTTTCTTCTCCGGTACACAGCGCTCACCACCGGCTTGCCGCAGGCCATGGCTTCAAAGCTGATCAAGCCCATGGCGAGCTGGAACTGATCCAGCACTATGTCGGAAGCATTGTAATAATCCACCAGAAGCTTCCGCTCCATGCGGGGGAGAAACCTCACCCGTTTCAACTCCAATCTTTTTATCAGCGCGTGCATCTGCTCAACATAGGGTGTTCCGGAATCATCATGCACCAGATAGAGGCTGAGCGGATATTTATCCTGGAGGTAGCGGTAAGCGTGGAAAAGTATCCGGTTCTGTTTCTTTTCCTGGAACCTGGTAGGGTGAAAAAGCTTGATTGTATCATCATTGCCCAAAGTCACCCGGGAAGGCCGGGGCTTGAAAAGTTCCACATCCACGGGATTGGGAAGAAAGATCGCTTTATCCGGCTCTACACCCAAGCCTTCCACCACTTCAAGAAGGTCAGGTGTGGAAACCAGCACTTTCCGGCTTTGCTGCGTGGCCCGGCGCATCAGCTTGCCGGATATGGATTCGGAAGAGGCTACCTCGAGCAGGTCATCGCCGTGGAAATTGGAAATGTCCAATTTCCGCAAAAGACCCATGGGGATATTGTAAAGTGCATGGGCATGAAATATATCGTAACCCCTGTATCTGGTCAAAACTCTGCCGGCGAGGGCTGCGTGAGCCAGCATGCGCCAGGGTTTGCGGATAAAGTCCATCCCCGGCTCCCGCTCAAGCTCGGGATCAGGCTGCTTGGGCAAAAGCAGCAAATTGGAGTCGACCCCTGCCTCCCTCAGTCCTCGATGCAGGGTACAGGCCACCCCGGCTATATCACCTACCTGAACGACTTTCACCCACTTTACTCCGCAAGTCAGTGCTGGGAACACTGAGAGTTTCCGGTGGAAGTATCACCACCCGGAACCGAAACATAAAATTACATCCCGGGATAGAAAAAACAATTTAAGCCCGCAGGTTACAGCGGAAACAGTATAAACATCGATCCCTGGGAGATATAACCAGGGAAACGGTATCGGCGATTTGCGGCCGGATCACTACCAAGAGGATAAAAAAGGAATCTCCAGTGTTCAAACCTGAATGATGACCTGCCACGGCTTATTTAACATAGCCCAGTGAGCGAAGTTTTTGCATGGTTTCCGCATCGGTGATGAAAGTGCCCGCTCTCTTCCGGTAGCGGGCCAACTCTTGGTGGATCCGCTTCATCTTTGTCCTGAAGCTTTCCACCACGAGCGAATCCAC
>QMLQ01000291.1 GCA_003646815.1 Deltaproteobacteria bacterium
GAATAGAGGTGGGTATGCCGAAAAACATCCAGCGCGAGGTGCTGGGCAGCGCGAACAGGGCCACATTGACCAGGATGAGAAAGAACAGGGCGAGGGAGGAAAAAATTCTGAAAAACCAGCTCCTGAACAGTACCTTGGCCTCGTATCGTGCTATGGTCTGGATTGTATCAAGGGATATCAAGGTCCGCACCCTGCTTGATGAATACAGTTATCGGCAAACTTCCTGCGCAGCGGATTTCACCCTGGGCAAGAGGTCTACTCAAGGGAGAGTTTCATTCCACGACTCTCCCAGAACGTTTTCCAGAAAATAGACATAAGCATGTTCAAGATTGGGCTCCATCGGCTCTGCCTTGAACCCGTCCAGCTTGTCTGCCACTACCTGGAGCTCCCATCCGTTTTCCGAGGGCACTGTGGAAACGACCGGGTAGTGCTGTTTGATCAAATCCAGCTCGAAGTCCCGGGCCTGGATACGCCAGATGTGCCCCCGAGCCTGGTCGATCAGCTTCTCGGGGGAGTCATCATAGACCAGTTCTCCTCGGTGCAGCATGGCCATCCGGCTGCAGGAACCGGAGATGTCGCCCACAATGTGCGTGGACAATATAATGATAATCTCATTATGCGCCATTTCCGCCAGAAGGTTTCTGAAGCGCAGCCGTTCCTCGGGATCCAGCCCCACCGTGGGCTCATCCACAATAAGCACTCTAGGATTGCCGATGAGTGCCTGGGCTATTCCGAGGCGGCGTTTCATCCCGCCGGAGAGCTTGTTGGCCTCCCGGTCCCGGGCCTCATAAAGACCCACCGTTTCCAGCATCTGTTCTACCGCCTTCTTCCTGGCCCGGCTCTGCCGGATACCGGCAAGATGAGCTGAATAATCCAGGAATTCCCAGGTGGTCAGTCGGGAAAAGGTGCTGAAATTCTGCGGAAGATAGCCCAGCATGGCTCTGATTGCGGCACGGTCCTTCCTGAGATCCAGATCGCCGAACTTTACCGAGCCTTGCGAGGGTTCCAGAAGGGTTGCCAGGATGCGCATCAAAGTGGTCTTGCCTGCGCCGTTGGGCCCCAGAAGGCCGAAAACACCGCTTTCAATTTCCAAGTCTATGCCCTTGAGGGCCTGAATTCCATGGGAGTATTGCTTGCTCAGCCCGTTAATGCTGATTTTCATCTCAGTTGTGCTTTCAGATGAAATTGCGACCGGTTTTACGCAACTCGGAAAAGCTGTTTCAATAATGAGGTCTGTACGGTTTTACCTTGTCAGCCCGGCCCTGCGCCGGGAGCGATCTCAAACTGCGCTCCAGGCGGACAAGAAGTCCTAAAATAATAGAATATCCCCTATTTTAGACAGAGATCTGCGTTTATTGGTTACAACATATCCGTTGATCCTGCGGAGGTTGATGATTATACTTTTTTTTGACAACACTTCCGGCAGTTTACTTTGCCACCAGTGGTGGGGCAAAAGCAAACCTTACTGATTTGTACGAATGATCAACCAACCTGGAAGGGCTTTCTCTAAAGTTTTCGGGCTGAACCCTGGAGCACAATCTTTTCTCGACCGCCGCTTGAGGTCAACCAGCTTTCTCTGGTTGCCGGTGGAGAAAGAGCGCAGCTTGAGGAGGAAAAATGGGTAAGAAAAGAAAGCGACCTGGAATAAACTTGAGCCGCCGTGAATTTCTGGCCGGTGCCGGAGGAATATCTCTGGCTGTGGCCTCGCAGATTGCCCGGGGCCAGGAGGGGGCCTGGCCGCCAGAGCGTCCGAATATTCTGATCATCATCACCGATCAGCTGGCCCAGCAAGCGGTAGGGGCTTATGGCGACCGCTGGGCCCAAACCCCCAACATCGACTCTCTGGCGGCCAAGGGAGTGAGGTTTTCCAAGGCGTACACCAATTGTCCGTTGTGCCAGCCTTCGCGGGCCTCTTTCTGGACCGGCCGTCTGATTCATGAAACAGGCGTGGACTCAAACGGCATGAATTACCCGGTTCCCACCCTGCCGGAGAGCCTGCCCACCCTGGGAGCTATTTTCGCAGCCGGAGGGTACGAAACGGTTCATTTCGGCAAACAGCACGATGCCGGCTCGCTTAGGGGTTTCAAGCGTGTAAAGTCGCAAGAGGTCGAGCTGGAAACTCATCCGGCCTGGCCAGTGAACTACGACTCGAAGCAGGATCCCTACACCGCGGAGAAATGCGTGGAATTCCTTAAACAGCCCCACAAAAAGCCTTTTCTGGCCGTGGCTTCCCTGAACAACCCGCACAATATCTGCGGCTGGGTGGAGGCCAATGCCGGAGTGCATGAGGACATCAAACCTCCGGTGGATCTTCCTCCACTGCCGGATAACTTCGAAATAGATGACCTCCAGAACAGGCCCCTGCCCATACAGTACCTCTGCTGCAGCCACCGGCGGCTGGCCCAGGCTTCCCGGTGGAATGAGACCAACTACCGTCACTATCTGGCGGCCTACTACCACTACCTGAGCCTTGCCGATGCCCAGATCGGCCGGATCCTGGATGCCCTGGATTCCACACCGGAGGCTAGAAAAACTCTGGTGGTGTTTTTCTCGGACCACGGCGATGGCATGGCCTCGCACAGGATGGTCACCAAGCAGGTGAGTTTCTACGAGGAGACCACCCGGATCCCGTTCATCTTTGCAGGCTGGGGTGTCAAGAAAAAGGGAAAACTCATCCAGGAGCCGCTGGTAAGCCTTCTGGACCTGTTGCCCACTCTCTGCGATTATGCCGGGCTGCCGGTGCCCGAAGGCCTGCATGGTGAGAGCCTGGTACCCTGGCTGGAGGGAGAAAGGCCTGAGAAAAGGGCGGAATATGTGGTCAGCCAGTGGCAAACCGAATGGGGATACACGGTTTCTCCCGGCCGCATGATCAGAACCGACAGATATAAGTATACCAGGTATCTGGAGGGGGATGGGGAGGAGCTTTACGACCTCGAGAACGATCCCGGTGAAAAGCGCAACCTGATAAAGGACCCCGAGTATGCCGTGGCCTTACGGGAACATCGAGCGCTGCTTGAGCAACACATTGAAAAAACAGCAGATCCATTTTTCAACCTCACCGTAAAAGCCGACAAACGCTGGCGCTCGCACCCCCTGGGCTACTGGAACCACAGAGGACCCTCCGCCCCAGAGGCTGCCTGGCTGGAGAAAGAGAAAAAGAAGTAACCACATGGGGCAAGCTGTGGTATTCGGAAAGAGCTGGTTATAATCTCGGGGTCAAAAAGGTTTGGCAGGGGCGAATTTTTAAAGCTCGCCCCTGTTTCAGGTCCGCCAGGTGAGAGGAGTCTTAATAATCAGCAATCGCTTCAATTTCTTTTTGCTTGAAAGCGGCTCGAGACGATTATAGAGCTTAAGCTTCAACTTTAAGAATGAAGTAAAAGATTCTCCTAACTTACAGCCACTTAGAAACTTACCGGATGTTTGGCTTTCTCCACAATGGTCTCCTGCAAGCGTCCATTCACTTTGTAGAACAAAGTGTTCAGCTCCAGTTTTGAGCTGAAGGGGTTGGGGGTGAGCAGATAATGCTGTAAATCCAGAGCCATGAGAATTGCCGGCTGATTGATACCCGTGTATAACTTCATTCCAAGCTCCGATATCTTTCTGAAACCGAACCGTTGGAATTTGGCCTCCTTGGATGGA